>JBHJNR010000424.1:0-12752 GCA_050330615.1 Cyanophyceae cyanobacterium | reverse complement strand
ACTCCCAAGTCCAGAACCGACTCGTTGAGCACCACACTGCTGACCTCTGCCAGCCATGCCCGCCTCGGATCTTGTTTGCCCTGCGTGACCACAATCTTCTTGAGGTCGTAGCCGCTGGGAGTTTTGCCTCTCTGCTCTCTAGTCTGTTGGCAATAGGCCAGGGCATCGTTCCAAACCACACGGGCACAACCAAACGCCCGAGACAAGCTGTGAGCCTGACCAGGATGAGGGTAGAGTCGACAGTTGAAACGTGCTTTCATGCTAGTATTCTAGCATTGCTGGATAGCCAAATACCACCCATGACCAGAGACAGATTAAGTATTCGCGTTGACTCTGACAGGCTGGAAAAACTGCGCTGTGTTGCAGTGTCCAAGCGGAAAACCATGACGCAGATGATAGAGGACTGGATTGATAGGCTACAAGAAGAAAAGCCGTCCTAGAAGGACGGGGGTTGTATCCCATTTCCAAGGCTCACTTCCCTCTTTCATGATTGGCACAAAGGGCAATAACGATGGGATAGGCTCAGAAAACACACAGCTTGCCAGTATGCTGCTTTAGCAATAGCATGGGTACCTAGTTTTGGTTTCGTACCCGAGTCATGGCTGACCAATACCTATCTGTCAAAGAAACCTCTGAAATCCTCAACTGCTCAGAGCAGTATGTTCGCCAGTTGCTTCGGTATGGTGAGATCAGCGGTGAGAAGATTAGCCGTCGGTGGATCGTAGCATCAGAGTCTGTTCAGGATTACCGCATCAAGGGAGAATGTGCAACCTTAAGCATTCCTGATCACGGACGGCGCTCGTTTGGTAAACCCGATCTCAAAGCCTTGAGCTTCTTTTCGGGCTGTATGGGGCTAGATTTGGGACTAGAAAAAGAAGGCATCAAGGTGCTACTGGCCTGCGAAATTGATCCAGCCGCTCGAAAAACCATTGAGACCAATCGACCAGATATGGCCCTAATTGGGGATATTAGAAACTACTCAGCAGCAGAAATCCGAGAAAAAGCAGGATTGAGTTTGACCGATGAAATTGATGTAATTGTGGGCGGGCCACCCTGCCAAGCCTTTAGCAGTGCAGGCAAGCGACAAGGATTCAATGATGATCGAGGCAATGTCTTCTTGATATTTATTGATCTCATCATCGAGCTCCAACCTAAATTTGCAGTTATTGAAAATGTTCGAGGATTATTGTCCGCCCCGTTGAAGCATAGACCTCATGAGATAAGAGGGAGAAACTTCCCGTCACTATCTCAGGATGAACAAAGAGGAGGTGCATTACTATTTATCATAAGAAAGCTAAAAGAGGCAGGATACAGCGTTTCTTTTAACTTATACAATTCTGCTAATTTTGGATCACCACAACAACGCGAAAGAGTTGTTATTGCTTGTAGTCGCGATGGAGAAAAACTTCCCTATCTCACACCGACTCACTCAGGGAAGGGTTTATATGGCCTTCCAGGATGGAAAACATTACGAGAGGCCTTAGAAGGTCTTCCGAAGAATGGACATCATTTTGTTAAGTTTCCCGAAAAACGACTCAAGTATTATAGGCTTCTGAAGCCTGGACAATACTGGCGGGATTTACCGGAAGAGTTGCAGCAAGAAGCATTAGGAGCTTCTTATCATGCAGGCGGGGGGAAAACTGGTTTTTACCGGAGGCTGGCGTGGGATAAGCCTGCCCCAACATTATTAACCCATCCAGCTATGCCTGCAACTGATCTAGCTCATCCAGAAGAAGACAGACCGCTGAGTATTGAAGAATATAAGCGTATTCAAGAATTCCCTGAGGATTGGATGATCACAGGTACTTTGCTCGATCAATATCGGCAAGTTGGAAATGCTGTGCCCTGCTCTCTAGGAAGAGCAATTGCTAGGATGTTGCTGACTCATCTAAACGGGGAAGCGCCAATCATTTACCCAGACTTCCCCTATTCTCGATACCATAAGACTGATGATATAAATTGGGCCATAGACATTTTGGATTGTCTTGAAGAATTTGCAGACAAACAGCTATCTCTGAGCTTGGTTTAATGAATTAGATAAGTCTTGCCAAGGATTGTTTATCTCTACAGCTAAGGCGTCTGGATTGTCAAGGAGAATCTGTTGAACAAAAGCAACAAAACTCTCCTCTGAGAATCGATCTGTGTCGTACTTTTCGTTAAAATAAGACCATCGATAGAAACCTGTTCTGGCATCAGATCTGTACCATTTTTCAATCGGTTGATTAATCCTGACTCTAGAAGATGAGCTGTTTTCCGAGTTGCTGCGGTTCTTGACCTGCAAGAGGGATCCATCAAGATTGCAAAAATCCACATGGCGAATAGATTCTCCCCAACAGCAATACCAACCATAGTCAGCGAGTTGTTCAGCCAGGAATTCCTCTAGCAGTAATCCTTGAATGTTTTCTGCCGACATTGATAGTCTATGGGCGTATTTTATTTGCTCAAGATTTTCTGCTGTTAGCCCTGTTAACCGAGCATTGATGATTGAACTAACGATGGGATCCGCGACTGTTCCTGGTGGCTGTGAAATTCGTCTTGAAATTCGATTTTCGTAGCTATCGCGATATGTCTTTACCCAGAGCCTAGCTAACAGTTCCGGGGTATTGGCTGTCAGGGATGGAGAAAGTTCTGGGTTTCTGTAGCAAGCTGTTAAAATCGTGCGGTGTGCTTCAAGAAATAGCTGATTTTGTTGGGAAAATGCGTCCTGAAAGATTTGTAAAAAGGCTTCTTCCGAACTTGAGGCGCTAATGATGGCATCAAAGTTAACCGACATCTAAATATTTCCTTTCCTGATTTGCTTGCCATCCATCAGCACAGACTTGAGCATGGATCCGCCAGGTGACAATGTCAACCACTCCAGCATAGAGAGCTTGGCATTGGGTTTAAATTTGACCTCAATACCTGTTATCTGGCTACCCTGGGGGTTGTTCTGAACTCTGCATCATGGCCGCCTATGACTGTAACCTCAGTTTTTGATGGTGGCTTGTGCCTGATTGCGAAATACTGCTGGAGCCGGGAGAGGGATCCCAAGTGCAGATATCTTGAGGAATGAACCCCACGCCCAGGATCCCGATCATCCTGCTTTGCCTGACATGAGCGATCCCCGTCTTGACCAGTCTGCGCCCTCCCTCGACTCTTCCTCAGATCAGGGATCCCGGCGGGCACGTCCGATTCAGTCGGGTCGCTATCCGGCCAAAGAGCTGTGTAGCCAATGCGGATTTTGTGACACCTATCATGTGGCGGATGTCAAAGAAGCCTGTGCCTTTCTCCATCAGCAGTTTGACAGCCTCGAACAGCAGGTGCACGGACGGTCGCGGGAGCAGCAGGCTGCATCACCCCACAGTTCCCCCACTGACACCGATTATTTTGGCATTCATCAAGCCATGTACACCGCACGCCGCCGCGATCCCATCGAGGGATCCCAGTGGACGGGTATCGTCAGCAGCATTGGCATGAAGGCGTTAGCAACGGGTTTGGTGGATGGTGTTATCTGTGTCCAAGCAGACGAGCATGATCGCTTTACCCCCCGCCCCATCCTGGCTCGTACCCCCGAGCAGGTATTGGCGGCACGGGTGAATAAACCCACTCTATCCCCCAATCTGTCGGTATTGGAGGAGGTGGAAGCATCCGGCTGCAAGCGACTGCTGGTGATTGGGGTGGGCTGTCAAATCCAGGCGCTGCGAGCCGTGGAGAAGAAACTGGGGCTAGAAGAACTGTATGTGTTGGGCACCCCCTGTGTGGATAATGTCTCTCGGGCTGGATTGCAAACGTTTTTAGAAACCACCTCCCGCTCGCCTGAGACAGTGGTGCAGTACGAGTTTATGCAGGACTTTCGCGTCCACTTCAAGCATGAAGATGGATCCGTTGAGACGGTGCCTTTCTTTGGCCTCAAGACCAATCAGCTCAAGGATGTCTTCGCCCCCTCTTGTCTCAGTTGTTTTGACTATGTCAATGGCTTGGCGGACTTGGTAGTGGGCTATATGGGATCCCCCATGGGCTGGCAGTGGCTGGTGGTGCGCAATGATCGCGGCCAAGCCCTGCTCGATCTGGTCATGGATGAACTGGAGACGCAGCCGGTGATCTCGCAAGGGAATCGCCACCAAGCGGTTCAGCAGGGGATCGCAGCCTACGATCAGGCTATGACTTTGCCCATGTGGGTGGCCCAAATGTTAGGGGTGGTGATTGAGCGGATCGGCCCCAAAGGGTTGGAGTATGGCCGCTTCTCCATCGACTCCCACTTCACCCGCAACTATCTCTATGTCAAGCGCAACCATCCCGAAAAATTGCCCGATCATGTGCCAGGTTTTGCCCAGAGAATTGTGGAACAATATCAACTGCCCAAGAGCTAAAACTGCCCCAGGTAGGGATTCTATTATTAGTAGTATCCTGGATCGAGTCACGGGTGTTGATGTGAGGATCCCTTGTTTGGGCTAGATTCCCCCCTTTGGCAGGATGGCTTCATTCTGTTTCTCAGCGTTGTGGTGCAAGCAACGCCCTTTTTGCTGGTGGGGGTGACCCTGTCAGGACTGTTGTCAGTGTTTGTGGATGAACAACAGTTGGCCCGCTTTCTGCCGGGGGGGCGCTGGCGCAGCTCCTTGATGGGGGGGGCATTGGGCTTTTTGTTCCCAGTCTGTGAGTGTGGGAACCTACCAGTAGCGCGGCGATTGGTGATCAAAGGGATCCCCCCTCATGTGGCCTTGGCCTTTTTGCTATCAGCTCCGGTGTTTAATCCGGTGGTGATGGTGGCCACTTGGCTGGCCTTTCGCCATATGCCCGAGATGGTGATCTACCGGGTGGGTCTTTCCTTTGCCATCGCTGTGGTGATGGGTTGGATCTTTAGCTTTCAAAAAGACCTGACCCCTATGCTGAATCCGGCGGTACTGCGGGATCGAGAGTCCCGGCAGGCTGCCCAAAGTGAGTCGCCGCAGTCAAAGCTGCTGCAAGGGGGCACCTTCTTTTTGCCCGCCTCTAGAGCCATGTCCCCCACCGCTATGCTAAAACCACTGCTGGCAGAACAGGTCTACCGTACCGCCCTCGAAGAAGGGATCCCTCGGGGGGCGATGAGTTGGGGGCAGCGGTGGGGACTGCTGTTAGATACGTGGGTGCGGGAGCTGCGGGAGTTGGGCAGCATCTTGATCTTGGGGGCAGCGGTGGCGGCAGTGTTGCAAACGGTCTTGCCCCGCTCCCTAATGCTCGACTATGGCCAAGGGCCGCTGATCTCGATTGTGATGATGATGCTGTTGGCGGGCATCATCTCTATATGCTCAACGGTGGATGCTTTCTTCGCCCTGGCCTTTGCTGCCACCTTTACACCGGGATCCCTGTTGGCCTTTATGGTCTTTGGCCCGATGGTGGATCTCAAGGCATTGGGGTTGATGGTAACCCTGTTTCGCCCCAAAGCAATCTTCTATATCCTGGTGCTGACGGCCCAATTCACATTGCTGGGATCCCTGGCTTTGAATCTTTATGGTCTGTGAGCTGGAGGCTGTGATGGCCACTTGATTAGAGCTATGGAGATCTGATCGAGATCTATGGAGATATTGAGACATCCTGATCAAATCGCTACACTGAGTTAGCTTTCGACGATACTGGCTTGCAGTCCTATTGACGAGTGTCATAGTCAGATCTGGCTTAGTCAAATCTGGCATTTCTCTCGAATGCTTTATATCTCCATATTGTGTGAAAAAGTTGTGTCAGAAAGGGGAACGTCAAGTTATGGACTCTAGTCTTGTGCAGGCTCGTACAGGTCATGCCCACTGGTCAGCTATCCCTGATGCACAGTGGCATCAATGGCAGTGGCAATTGAGCAATCGCCTCAATACAGCCGAGGAACTGGGAGAACTGATCTCTCTGACTCAAGATGAGCTAGCTGGGTTACAGGCTGAGGGCAAATTTAGAGTTGACATTACCCCCTATTTTGCCAGTCTGATCGACCCCAAGGATCCCAACTGTCCCATCCGTCGCCAGGTGATTCCGACTGGACGGGAGTTAGAAGCCTTTGATGGCATGAGATTAGACAGCTTAGGGGAAGACCACGAGAGTCCTGTCCCCGGCATCGTGCATCGCTATCCCGATCGGGTTTTGATGTTGGTGACCACCCACTGCGCTAGCTACTGCCGCTTTTGTACCCGCAGCCGCATGGTAGGGGATCCCACCCAAGCTTTTGGCAAAGAGGATTTTGAACGCCAGATCCAATATTTGGTCGATCATCCCGAGATCCGTGATGTATTGCTCAGTGGCGGGGATCCCCTCACCCTATCGGATACGCTGCTAGAGTATTTGCTCAGTCGCCTGCGGGCCATTGACCATATCGAGATCATCAGGATGAGCACTCGAGTGCCGATCTTTTTGCCTCAGCGGATCACACCTGAACTCTGTGAGACTCTTCGCAAGCACCATCCCTTCTGGCTCAATGTCCATGTTAATCACCCCAAAGAGCTGACACCTGAAGCGATCACAGCCCTGGCTCAACTCGCCGATACCGGGATCCCGTTGGGAAGCCAAACTGTTTTGATGGCGGGCATCAACGATCATCTCGATATTCAACGCCAGCTGATGCACCGCTTGGTACAATCCCGAGTACGTCCCTATTACCTGTATCAATGTGATCTGGTCAAAGGGGCAGGCCATTTCCGCACCCCTGTCGCCCTGGGAATTGAGATCATCGAGGGACTGCGGGGGCATACTAGCGGCTATGCCGTTCCCACCTTTGTGGTCGATCTCCCCGATGGCGGCGGCAAAGTTCCCGTTATGCCCCAGTATCTGATCAGCCAAGGACGCCAGAGAGTTGTCCTGAGAAACTACGAGGGTATGATCGTGGCTTATGATGAACCCCCTGTCAGCCATGAGGATACTAGGGCTGCTGAGCCATCCCTTGGGACATCTACTGGGATCCCCACTCCAAAAGGAATTGCCGGATTGTTGGGGGGCTATGCAGATGTGATTCATCCTTAGCCCATTGGTTTCCCACTTGACATCTCGGGTAAGGCTCCCTCTGCCATGGCAATCAGCATTCGATCTCTCAAACACAAATTGCAGCAGACTTCTGCCGTGCAGGAGATCAATGCAGACATCCAAGTATTTGTGAAGGAGGAGATACTCTATGTGGTAATTGAGGCTGAGTGGCCAGAGTCCGAAAGCTCACCTGATGATTCCGCTCCTGAAAGGTGGATCGATTGGTTCAAATCACAATGGCGACAAGCCTCAACAGAAGAGGGGGAATCCTTTCTTCTTCGCCTGTCCAAAGCTATGCTACAAGGCAAAACCACAACGGATAAAGCGATTGCCTGGCAGCGTCAGCTCCCACTGCCCCAAGATCACAAACCGAGAGTCCCCTTAGATCGAGACACCCTGTTTCCCACTCTGACCCCAAGTGTGACCACCACACTTTCCGATCAGCTGGCAGAGTTGGTTTCGCAGGCAGATTTGACATTGCCGGCTGCTGAGACAACTGAAAGTGAGTCCCCCTCACCAGACAGCACCACTGAGTTGTTTTTTCAGGGACTTGCCCAAGGGATCCACAAAGCCCCGGATCCCAAACCATCATCCCAAAACTCAGCTCACCAGAGTAGCCTGGACAAGATCGCTGCCGATCAGAAACATGATGCTGCTTCTAACAGTACAGAAGCAAAATCTGCCAGGGCGCAGACCGTTGCTTTCTTAGTCTTGGGGGCAATCTTATTTGGTAATGCCATCTCCCAAAAAGTATCGGAAATCGCAGCGATCAGCAACTTCCTGAATGATGTAGGTGCTGAGCGAATGTTGCTGGTCTGGATTGTGGATGGTTTGCTCAATATTGTGATTACAGGTTTTCAATCTCTGATCATCGACCGCTTTAATCGCATTACCCTTATCCAACTCATCAGTATTGGACTAGCCTCTTCTTTTGTGCTGGTTCGGCTCCTCTTTCTGTTTGGAGCCCCCAGTGGGGTTAGCTATGCCGCTCTCTTTTTGATCTCACAGCAGCAGCTGGTCTTCTTTCCTTTGGCATTCTGGATCCTCGCCAGTGATATCTTCGAGCTTTCTCAGTCCAAGCGTCTCTTCCCCCGCCTTGCTGTGTGGGGTTTGGTAGGAAATCTGGCGGGGATTGGGATAGCTGCGGTCATGCCTCCACTATTGGATCGCCTGGGCATCAATCTTCAGGAGATCCTCAGCTTTAATGCTGTTATCTATGTTCTCATCGCTGTGATCCTGATCGTGGGTCTTGATAAGAAGCAGATTACTACCTATCCCCAACCCAAAGAGAAAATCCTCGATGTTCTATCTGAGGGACGAGCTTTTGTCCGGGATGTGCCCGCCTTTCGCTACCTCACCCTCGGGATCCTGTTGATCATAATTTGCGAGACAGCGATTGAATTTAGATTTTTTGAGATCTTGGAGACAACGTTAACTTCAGCTGCTGACAACCAATTCTTTTATAGTCTGTATTACTTTATTCGCTTAGCCCTGTCCATTGTGATTCAGCTTCTGGTCACAACCAACATCCTCAATGCCATTGGACTGAGAAATTCATTCTTTATCTTGCCTATTTCCTCCATTGTGGGATTTATTTGTATTGTCCTCCAACCATCCCTCTGGGGGATTATGGTGGGCACCTTGATGGAAAAGATTCCCCAATATACGGTCGATGAGTCGGCACGGAAGGCATTTTTAGGGCTGGTTCCCGAAACAAAACGAGGTCGAGTCAGTTCCTTTATGGATAGCTACCTGCTATCTATTGGGGCGATTATTGGCTCAATTTTAGTCGGCATTTCTATCATGATGGCTCGCCAGTGGTCAGTCCTGCAATCGGTTGATATGTCTGCGATCATTGGGCTTGCTGCTTCGATACTAGCGGTCGCCTCAATCTGGAAAATGCGTTCTGTCTACGATCAAAGCATGTTGAATTGGCGACTTAAACGCAGGCAACGAGTAAAAAGTGTTCTGGATGAATTGGACTACTAGCTTAGCTACTCACCTAAAAGTTGGTTACGAATGCCCTATTCTGGTTCCCATCAGCCTTTATCACCCATGTTTCTCGAACTTATTGCCAGCAGTTCTGCTCCTTTAACCTCTCCCATCTTGGTGGTGGGATCCAGTAGCATCCTGGGATCCCATCTTTGTTTACAGTTGGCCTTGCGGGGTCAAGCGGTAGTGGCGGTTGACCATGACAGTAAAGGTCTCCTCAAACTGGCCCAAGAGTTGCGCAATCTCAGGAGCAGCTTTCAATGTTTCTCGCTAGCTGAGAGCCAATCTTCAGAATCGCTGGGTTGGCAGCAGTTGCCACCCATAGCAGGTATTCTCGATGTTTGGGGAGGCCCTGACTTGACTGAGATCTGGACTCAAGGTTTCTCAGGGATCCCGACTGTGGTTGTACGGGATCCATCAGTTCAGAGAAAAATGTTAGAAGAAGCCCAAAGTGGTCATCATAAGATATGGGTCAGTCAACAGTCTATTGAGCTGAGCCAGAGTAAACCTGCACCTTTTACCACCCCAGCTCGCTGGGTTGGAGACTGCGCCTTGTCCCTCTTGGATGGGAATACCACTGGGGAGGAGGTTGAGATTCAGGCTGATGCTGCGGGATCCCTATGGCAAACCCAGCAAAGTCATCCTGCGAAACGCCTCGGTGCAGTGGCCTATGTGCATGCTCAGCAGGGACGATTTGGCCGTGGACTGGTGGCCAGCCGTGATTTTCAGCGGGGGGATCTGGTGGTACAGACCCATGGGCATGTGCTGAGGTATCAGACTGAACACTCAATGCAAGTGGACTGGGGACAGCATTTTGAGCCCTTCCCGCCGGCCCGATTCATCAACCACCGATGTGAGCCCAACTTGGGAGTCAAGACCAATCTTCAGGGGCATCCTGACTTTTATGCCCTACACTCAATCAAAGCAGGTGAGGAACTCTATTTTGATTACGCGATGACAGAGTTTGAGCATATTGCTCGCGATGACACAAACCTAGAGTTTAGTTTAGCCTGCTTTTGCAATAGCCCTCAATGCCGCAAAAAATTAGGCTACTATTCCGACCTAACATCTGATATCAAAAAGATCTATACAGGATATATATCGAGATATCTTGTGGATTATGAAAAGGCTAAAATTATCAAGTCTGCTTTTGCACTAGAGTAAGGCGGCTGAAAGACCGGTTCCCTATCCACTTCAAAATCCACTTCGAAAGTGCCTTATGCCTGCGACGGAGACCTTGTGCAATGTTTGACTTTAATCCAGAACCAAAGCCTGACTTGGCTCCGGCAGCTGAAGCTAAACCGGTACCTGAAACTAAACCGGCTTCTCGTCAATGGTTCTTAAGCTTACGGACTAAGCTGCTGGTCGGCTATACCGTTGTCTTTAGTGCTGTGTTTGGCGGAGCTTACTACTGGTTTTATGACTACTCCACTGAGCGAGCCATGAAACGCATTGAGCAGGATCTCACAGACACCCTGGCAGGGGCTGTCAATGGCATTAATGGAGACACTTTCGAAGCCTTAGTAACCGAGGTTCCAGCCCCCGAAGATCAACCCTATCCTGAAGACGAACGCTTTTGGGCCCTGATCGATTGGTTAAAAGTGGTTCATTCTTTGGAGCCACGAGCTTCTGCCTACACCTTTATCGCGGGGTCAGAACCTGGTGAACTCTTATGGGTTGCCGATAGCTTTACTTTCCTCCGACCTGCGGATCAAGTCTCTTATCTGGAATCCTACACTAACCCAGAAAGCCGAATTACATTGGGCCTGCAAGAACTGACTCTGTCGATGGAACCCTATACCGATCCTTGGGGATACTGGGTCTCAGCCTATACTCCGCTACGCAACTCAGAAGGCGAGATCATTGGTGGTATTGGCATGGATTTTCAGGCTAACTATGTCTATGAAATCCAGGAAGGGATCCAAGATTCGATGCTCTCCTCCTTTCTGATTACCTACGGCTCATTGTCTGTTCTACTCTTTTTTGTATCTGGAGTTTTGACCAAGCCGCTCAACACTCTCCAGAATGTGGCTGAGCAAATTGGTCGCGGGGAATATGGAGAGGGTAAAGTTCGCTTACAGTCTTTCATTCATGCCAAACTTAAAGATGAGCTATCAAGTCTTGCTGAAGTATTTGCCTTAATGGTTGGAAAAGTCGAGGAACGGGAGGCTGGTTTGAAACAACAAATTGTCGAACTCAAAATTGAGATTGACGAGAAGAAACGCAACCTACAAGTCAGTGAAATTGTTGAGAGTGACTTCTTCAGCGATCTCAAGGCTAAGGCAAAAATCATGCGTGATAACCGAGCCTGAGGTGTTATCCTCCTGGCGATATGTCCCCCATAGCAACTCTTGACAATGACACCCCTGGCACTCCCTCGTTACACTAGATCTACTGAGTCTCACGGTGGTTTGGCATGACGCTCACCCTGCGCCAACTAGGGGATCCCATTTTGACTCAAGTGGCGGATTCGGTCACAGAGATCAGGGATCCTGCGCTGCAAACCCTGATCGATGCGATGTTGCTCACCCTACAGGAGTCAAATGGGGTGGGCTTAGCGGCTCCTCAGGTGGGATATCCGTTGCAAGTGATCATCGTGGCCTCCCGCCCCAACCTGCGCTACCCCGATGCCCCCCAAATGGATCCCTTGGTGATGATTAATCCTCGCTTGGTGGCGACGAGTCCAGAACAGGTGTGGGGCTGGGAGGGGTGTCTCAGTGTGCCTGATCAGCGGGGATTGGTGGCCCGCCCCCGACAGGTGGAGGTGGAGTATTACACCCGCAAGGGGCAACTGGAAAGGGTTGACTGGCAGGACTTTCCGGCCCGGATCTTTCAGCATGAGTATGACCATTTACTGGGTCGAGTCTTTTTGGAACGGGATCCCCAGCAATTGCTGTCTGAAGAGGCCTATATGGTGCAGATTATCGGTCAGCCCGTAGGAACAAGTTGAGCTGATGTGTCCTACTTAGTCATTTACGATGGGCTCTGTAATCTTTGCTCCAATGGAGTCAAGCTATTGGAGCAGATGGATGGTGGGCAGCGCTTTGTCTACGCTGCGATGCAAGAGACAGACACTCTGGCTCAATGGGAAATTTCTCCAGAGGACTGTGAGCTGGGCATGATCTTGATTGATCTAGAGCAGCCGGATCAGCGGTGGCAGGGATCCGCAGCAGTGGAGCAGATCGCCCATTTATTGCCCAGTGGTGGAGTATGGCTGGGACTATACCGAGGGATCCCATGGGTTAAGGGCTGGGGTGATCGAGCTTACGAGCAGGAGCGCGATCATCGCTATGACTGGTTTGGGCGACGAGATCATGTGTATCAATCGGTCTATTCCGTCTGTTTGACTTGCAGAGATCCTGCTGTTCCCCCAAGCGTTGATCAACTTAAGGACACATCTATCCAAAACCTTCATCCCTAAGTATTGCATCCCGCATTGCTGCTGCAAGTCTTCTGGGGGATCAGGTCTAGTATCTCGCAAAAGTCTTCTCAGGGCATGAGTCTATCTCGCTAAATCAGGGGGTTTCTTTCGATTCAGCTGGAGATACTTTAGCGCTATCAAATCCTGACATGTTTTAGAAGAGATGCCTATCTGGCAGTCTTTTTCGGATTTATAAGGTGTCCTTGATTGTATGACTTCAAGATGAATAGGGATAGCTTGCCTCTCGTCTAGCGTTATGTATTTGAGACCAAGGTACAGGGACAAAAAATGACGGGGAGCAAAGAAAGGTAGGGCTGGAGGGGATTTGACAAGGTCAAGGGTGAGGAGGTGAGCTAAGAATTACCACACCCCTAGCATCCACCTC
>JBHJNR010000423.1:0-4669 GCA_050330615.1 Cyanophyceae cyanobacterium | reverse complement strand
GGGCGGGTGGTCAAAAATGTGGCGGGTTATGACCTGATGAAGGTGATGAGTGGATCCTTTGGCACCTTGGGGATCCTGACGGAGATGACGCTGCGGCTCTATCCCTTGCCTGCCCAACGGTGCCTGTGGCTGATCAGCGGAGCGGCTGATAGCATGGCTCAGATCTCCGCAGCCATGATGGATTCCCCCTTAACCCCAACCGGGTTGGATGTGCTCAGCTCGGGGTGTCTGCAAGAGTTTGGGATCCCTGATCCCATGGGGCTGCTGATCCAACTGCAAGGATCTGAAGTAGAGCCCCAGTTGGAGGGACTTAGGGCTTTACTCCATCAACTCCAGCTGGCTCATACGCTGACAGATCTGACTAGCAAGGACGACCCTGCACTCAGGGGCAAGAGCACCGATGGCCTGCTACTCAAACTCAGAACTGTGCCCAATCGCGCTGTCTTCTGGGCTGATTGGCTATCACATACCTATCCTGGCAGTCGAATTCAGATCCATCGGAGCAGTGGTATTGGTCGCTGGTGGGCACCCCTGCTCACCCCATCGAGCCTGAATCAGGTGCGGGCTCGATTACAAGAAGAAGGCGGCTCATTGGCGTTATTGGAAGCACCCTTCTCCCTTAGGCAGCAGTGGGATCCCTGGGGGATCCCTGTCGAGATTCAAGGGTTGATGGTCTCAATCCGGCAACAGTTTGATCCCCATGCCATTCTCAATCCTGGCAAACTGATTTAGCAGAGATCTCTCTACCATTGGACAGCACAGACTAGGAGCTTAAGCCCTCTGTTAGTAGGCGGTCTATTGATGCGGCTAAGGGCTAGGGACGGGCATCAGGGCCAATAATCCAATGCTCGCGGCTGACCATTGAGAAGATATAGTTTGGATTCAAAAGGGTTGTGCGTGCTACCTGTACCTGCTCTCTAAATTGGGGCGAGGCAAGTGCAGCTTGCACAGACTCAATATCGTCAAACCACAACTGCTCAACGCTGTCAAAACTGGATTCGCTAAAGGTATAAAGACCATCAACAGCATGATTGTGAATGTAGCGCCGCAGACCTGGCAGCTTGCTAACTGCAGAAGCATAGGATCCCAAGCTTTGGAGTCGATAGTCCGCTAGAGACATTCCAGACTGACGCTTGAGTAAATAGGTGATTTTAATCCAACTCGGATCCGTCTGCATTCCAGGCCCAGCTAAGATTTCATGGGTCTGCTGAGTATCCACAACAATGGTCTGCCAGAAGGCTGCCCATTTGGGTTCATCAAGTCGAGCCCCTTGTAAGAACTCATCAGACTGCAAGGATGCCAATTGCTCCTCTACTGGCAACCAAATCTCAGCAATCCCTTGATGAGGTAATGGCGGGGTACCGACATCTCCATCAAAAGGGATCCGGGTATCAATCAAATAACGCTTAATCTGACGGATCTTGCTAGCATAATTGACAGCATGAACATTCACCCAGTAATCCTGAAACTCCTGCGCAGACATCCCTGGTTTTGGAGCAGCAAAAATAAATTCGTGAATCATGGTGTTAAATCCTGGTTGAGCTGAATGAAAGTTAAAGTAGGCCCATCTACCAACACGGTATCCTAAGAGGCTTTTGGAGATTGGGGCAAATCATCAGCGGCTTTGCGCAAAAGGATAGGGCCAATCAGAGAGGTGATCAGCACTAAAATCACACTGGCCGTCAACATTTTAATATCGATCAGTCCCACTTGTACCCCCACAAAAGCGGCGGCTGTAGTCGCTCCCACCTGAGGAATGGATAAGGCCCACATGGTTCTCATTTGAGCTTTGGAATAGTTATAGATGCGTTGGATCCCGACTGAAGCCAGCCATTTGGTTCCCACCAATGCCACGGTGAGGGCGAGCCCAATCCACAGGGCAGCGGGATCCTCAGCCAGTCCACGTAGTTGCAGTTCGACTCCTAAAAAGACAAAAAAGCTGGTAATGAAGATAGCACTGGCCAAAAAGAGAACCTGTTCCTGAGCTAACCGCACATTTTTACCAAAGGCATAGTTGGGACTTAATTTGATATAACTCTCAATTGCCGAGTTGGTGGCTAATCCTGCCAAAAAGGCTCCCACAATCGGCTCAATACCAATGGCGTGAGCTAATTCTGCCGAGAATAATAAGGAGGCAAACAAGAGCAAAAAGCCCACATCCCCAGAGCGGCATCCCCGCTTCTTAAAAAACAATTTGAGGGCAGAGCTGAGACCCACTAAAATCACAGCAAAAAAGATGCCCGACTTAACCAATAGCAAGAGAATACTGACAACATTGACCCCAGCTCCCGGCGGAAAACTGCCCAAGTCGACCGCAAAGGTTAACACCAATAGCGATACCACATCGGTGATAATGGTGCCCCCAATGGTGACCACCACTGACTCATCTCCCATCTTGTCCTGGCGACTAAGGGTAGGCAGATCGACCAAGGTATGGGATCCCACAAAGGATCCAATCAAGATGGAAGCAGCTACCCCATAGCCGTAATAAAAGCCTAAACCTAAGCCCGCGACGAAGGGGATCAGAAAGCTAATCAACCCAAACACCATCGACCGATCTTTAACCTTTAGGAACTGCTCAAGCTCCACCTCCAAGCCAGCCATAAACATCAATAGGATCAGGCCCACATCAGAAAAGACCCGCAGGAAATTGCCCTCATTGGACGTGTCTTGAAACACATTGATTACTTCTGGCCCCATGAAGTATCCCACCGCAATTAAGCCCACCAAGCCTGGTAATCGTAGAGACTTCTCAAAAAAGCTGGGGATAACCACAAATGTGATCAGCAGCAGCGGCAGTTGAAAAGCAGGGCTATTGGGATCAAATCCGCCCACAACTGCAGCAAAAGTGTGAGGAGCCGTCAGAATGGAGAGCATAACAGCAAGTATTGGGGATAAACATGAGTGCCGGTCAATCTTGGCAGAAAGAAAAGCTCATCCCGTTCATCATAGAACGCTTTGATCAAGATTTCCCTTCATGACCATAGACACAGCACTTACAAAGACTAAGCGCTCGAAAGCAATCCCATTAATATCTTGAGATTGGGATCCTTCTCCCTATTAATGCAGCACCTATCCTAAATAGAACTGAAGCTAGTTGACAACAGTTTCTGAATCCCTTTGATCCAATTTTCATTGGATTAGAGAAAGTCTATAGAGGCTGAATTTTGGCAGGCTACTGGATGACTTGCCGAGCAACTTCTCGCATGGTCTTACTCCAGACATGGTCAGGAAACTGAATGCTGAATAATCCACCACTGGCTAGGCGTACCATATCCTCAGACAATGGCAAAACACCAGCCACGGGAATATGATAGGTGGACTCAACCTGCTGCTTAACCCGCTCAAAGTCAAAACTCGTCAGGACTTTATTGACCAGCAGCAGCATCTTAGGAACTTCAAGACGACGGGCCACATCCACCGTCACAGCAGTCCCTTGAAAATCTTGGCGATCTGGCCGCAAGATCAGCAATAGAACATCTGAGATAGTGATGGAGAGAAGGGTCTCTTCGTTCAGACCGGGGTGGGTATCAATAAATAGATAATCGAGATTAAGCTTACTCAACAGAGCCTGGAAGCCATCATTGAGTAGCCCCACGTCATAACCTTCCCGCAAAATCCGGGCAATATCTCCTGCCCGCACACTGGATGGGATCAGATGCAGGGATCCTCCAGCCGCCTTTATCTCAGGGGAGGACATATCATGAGCGGCCTCTTCAATTCGGCATTTCCCCCAGAGGTAGTCATTGAGGGTAAATCCTGTCTTGTCTTCCTCCAGGCCAAACAGCACATGGATCCCTGGAGAGGGGATATCTGTATCCACAATGGCTACCCGCTTGCCTTGGCTAGCCACTAACGCGGATATGTTAGCAGTTGTGTTCGACTTGCCTGTACCTCCACGGTAGGAGTGAATAGACACAATCCTGGACATACAGACCCTCAGGAAACAGTAAACTTAAATTTATGCTACTCCCACCTGCCCACGACTAAGTATCTAATCTTTGTGGAAGTAGAGTTGCATCGTTGCCCTTAGATAGCCTATGGGCGGGTCAGGGGCAGGTTGCTTTTACTTGGCTATAAAGGTAGTAGTATTTTTAACAGGGTAAAGTATGAGGCTTAGCCAAAAGGGGTCTCAAAATCGCTGTCTGGGTAGATAATTGACCTTAGAGGCGGGATCCTCAGGGCAAACGCATACTAATTTAGCACCAACGAAAGAATCAGGGTTTCAACGATCAGCAGCCTTTAAGATGCCACTACTGTTTGCAATAAGGCCGCTCAAAGCAGGTCTTATTGCGAAAATGTTGGAGTATCCGTTTGCCCTGGCGGGATCCTGAAATCTCTCTCCTTCTCACTAACAGTAGTGATACGATAGAAAACTGCGAAAGGTAAACATCTAGGCTCAGTAGCTCAGTGGTAGAGCAGGGGACTCATAAGCCCTTGGTCGCGTGTTCAAATCACGCCTGAGCCATCTCTATCAAACCCTTGCCAGAAGCCCCTTTCCCTTGTGGAGTGGGGCTTCTGGCTTTTTGGCCTATGGCAGTCTGGATTGGGGGATGTGGACTCGGCTACCCCAAAAATGACTAGACTAGACGCAAAAAGTGGTGAAGGATGTGGTGAAGGTTTCTGACGGGAAGACCCTGAGCAAACTGGATGAGGCCAATGACCGCCT
>JBHJNR010000422.1:0-10028 GCA_050330615.1 Cyanophyceae cyanobacterium | reverse complement strand
TGAGCAGCCTTACCTGGCGGAACATTACAAGCTGGTGGCCATGCCGGCCTTGGTGAAAACATTCCCCCAACCGGCCCAAGTGTTGGCTGGCGGTGATCTGACCACTCAGCTGGATGTGTGGTGGCCCCGCTGGCAGGGACAAGTCTCTTTGGTGATGTCTCAATCCCATGGGCAATCGGACGATCAGGAGGATGAGTCCTCTCAATCGGTACCTGGGGGACAGGATCTAGATCAAGCCTCATCCCATCAACCGCCAACAGATACAGCCCTGTTGCAGATGTCGGAAGAGATGTTTGGTCTGCAACAGGAGCGAGATCGCTTGCTCAAGCAGTTGCATTTCAAAGATCGAATCCTGGCCATGCTGATGCACGATCTGCGTAACCCCCTCACAGCAGCTTCGATGGCGGTGGAGACCACCCAACATCAGGAGGAGATGGATCCAGAGTTCACCCGTTACTGGCTGGAGCAGGCTCGGCAACAGTTGCGCAAGATTGATCGAATGACCTGCGACATTTTGGAAGCCTCACGGGGCACCACTGGGGAGCTGGCCATTCAATCAGGTGAGCTGCCAGTGATCGATCTCTGTATGGGTGTGCTGGAGGATTTCACCCATCGGATCAGGGCCAAGTCCCTGACGGTGGAGACAGATCTGCCCAGCAATCTGCCCACGGTGCAAGGGGATCCCGCTAAGATCCGGCAGGTGATTGTCAATCTGTTGGATAACGCCATCAAATACACGCCGAATGCTGGCAGCATCTGGGTGTCAGCCTTACACCGTACCGCCCAGAAGGTACAAATTACCGTCAGTGATACGGGCCCTGGGGTGCCTGTGGACTCTCAAGAACGGATCTTTAGCGATACTGTGCGGCTTGATCGTGATCAAGATTCGGAAGGGTATGGCATCGGTCTGTCCCTCTGCCGCCGCATCGTTCGGGCTCACTATGGTCAGATTTGGGTAGAGGAGAGAGCTGGGGGCGGCAGTGCCTTTCATTTCACACTGCCTGTGTATGTCTCCTGAGGTCTAAGCCCATGTGGGGATCCTGGTTGGGGAGAAGGGGGCTCGGGTCAGGCATCCCAATGTCAGCCTCTCTCCCCATTGACCTCGGTCTCATCTCGACCTAAGCTAATTAAAAGCCTCTTAAGGGTCAAGATCCCTTTATACAGCTTCGGCAGGCGGGCGTAGTTCAGTGGTAGAACGTCAGCTTCCCAAGCTGAATGTCGTGAGTTCGAGTCTCATCGCCCGCTTTCAACTAGCTTAAAAACTCAGTCTTACTCCGCCTATCCTGCGGACTACCGTGAGGCATCAAAGATCCTGAGGTTCTGGGGATCCCTTCGCAACGTCAGATCAAAGACTAAGCCCGCAGTTGTTTAGCGGTGGCAACCGACCATAGCTCGGGAAATCTAGTCTGATCTGGATCGCCCTCCAAGATTTTTTCAGCAGCGGCTCGGCTCAGCTCCAAGACATCTTGATCCTCCATCAAACTGGCCAGAGCAAAGTCGGGTAATCCTGATTGTCTTGTGCCCATCACTTCACCAGGCCCCCGAAACCGTAGATCCATTTCAGCAATAAAGAAACCATCTTGAGACTGCTCCAAGACTTTGAGGCGCTGCATCGCAGTTTCGGTCTTGCTGCTGCTGAGCAGAATGCAAAAAGATTGGGCAGCACCCCGCCCCACTCGCCCCCGCAATTGATGTAATTGCGAGAGGCCAAATCGCTCAGCATGTTCAATAATCATGACGCTGGCATTGGGCACATCCACCCCCACCTCCACCACCGTCGTGGAGACCAAGAGATCGAGCTCGTGATCTCGAAAAGCTGTGATCACACTATCTTTATCAGCAGAACTCATACGCCCATGCAACAAGCCCACCCGAAATTGGGGAAAAATCTTGTCTTGCAAGCGTTGATGTTCCTCAATTGCCGATTTTAGATCAATCTTCTCTGACTCCTCAATCAGGGGTAACACCACATAAATTTGCCGCCCCTGTACAATCTCTCGCCGCACTAAATCATAGATATGGGCTCGATCAGCAGGGCGAGACACCAGGGTTTGAATGGGCTTGCGACCCGGTGGCAACTCTGTGATTTGAGAAACATCCAAGTCGCCATGCAGAGTCAAAGTCAAGGTGCGTGGGATCGGGGTTGCCGTCATATTCAACACATCAGGATGATCTCCTTTGCGTTGTAATGCCGCCCGTTGTTCTACCCCAAATCGATGTTGTTCGTCGATGATCACCAAACCCAGTTGGTTAAACTCCACAGTGGGTTGGATCAAGGCATGAGTTCCCACGATCAAGGGCAATTCTCCAGTCTGCAACTGACGTAGAATCTCTCGCCGTTTGGCCGCAGGCGTGGATCCCGTCAGCAGTTCTACCGGCAATCCCAACTGCCCGAACCAGCCCACCAGTTTGCGATAGTGCTGTTCGGTCAAGACCTCGGTGGGAGCCATCAAAGCCGTTTGCCACCCCCCCTGAATGGCGGCCAAAAGAGCAATCACCGCCACCACCGTCTTCCCAGATCCGACATCTCCCTGCACGAGCCGATTCATGGGAATGGGCTGAGCCAAATCTTGCAGAATTTCAGCCACTACGTGTTGCTGCGCCTGGGTGAGTTGAAAAGGCAAGATAGTGTAGAACTGATCGACCAGTTCTCCTTTGAGGGGTTGATAGCGAGGCAGCGTTTTGGCCTGTTCTTGATATTTTTTTCGCCGCAAGAGTAGGCCCAATTGCAGATAGAAAAACTCATCAAAGACCAATCGCCGCCGCGCCGCCTGCATCTGTTCAGCACTATCGGGAAAATGAACCTGCTGAACCGCCTGAGGCAAGTCCATCAACTCCAAGGTTTGTAATAACTTGACGGGAATGGGATCCTTGAGCAACGCTGCTGCCGGACGGGCTTCCCAGGTGGCCTTACGCACCAAATCGGCTGGGACTCCTTCAGTCAGGGCATATTTGGGCTGGATCTTGCCAATCTTGAGAGACCGGATGTCATCGTCCTGGGATCCCAGCACCTCAAATTCAGGATCATTGAGGGTCAGGCCCATTTTGCTTTTTTTGACCAAGCCGCTGGCGGCAACCAGAGCGCCACGGGGATATTGCCTCAAGAGAGAGTCTTGCCAGCCTCGATTGGATTGTCGGCCCGCGTAGAAGCGGCTGAGATGAATAATGCCACTTTCATCCGCTAGTTTGAGGTTAAAGATTGTCAGCTTTTTGTTTTTGGGACTGGTGAAACAAGACACACTGCGGACAGTACCCACCAAGGTGATGGTTTCCCCTTCTTTGAGATCCCGAATCCTGACTTTTTCGCTGAAATTGATGTAATCACGGGGAAAGTAGTAAAGGGCATCTCGAACCGTTAGCAACCCCAACTGAGCCAATTTATCGGAGGATTTTTCGCCAATTCCCTTGAGGTATTGCAACGGCTTATCCAGACTCAGATCTGGCCCAGGTTTGGGGATATAGGCGGGCTTAGGGGGTGGGGGCGGCTCTAATTGTTGGCGGATCTGATGCAGCCAACGGCGGGTTTCGGCCACAAGATGTTGGCGATCTTCCAGGTGCAAGTCAGGATACTGCTGATAGCGTTGGGCTAGATCCTGCCATTTGTGCCGCTCGTGACGATCAAGAGGCCAATGGGCGGGTGGCTCTTGGGCTAGGGATCCCCTCAAGAATTGCGAAAATCGCTCATGCTTGCCCTGCACATCCTGAAACCCCCGATCCGCCTCAAAGGCCAATGCCTTGCTCAGCCGTGGCAGATCGGGCTCTGGGTAGGTCTCAACAGTGGTGGGATTCAAATCAGGCATGAACCAGACCCGTCAACATCATGTCTGTGGTGGATATCTATCGTGAGAAGAGGGGGGCGAACCAGATCGAGTCTGCTCCCTCCCCTCACAACGCTAGCGCAATCCCCGCAAGTGGATCCCTTGTTCTGCCTGGGATAATCCTTTGGCTTGAATCAAAACCCCAAATTGTCCCAACCCCAAGGGATCCATTAGGGTATGGAGACTCTGTCGCCGTTGCAGAATCTGGCTGGGTTCCTGATGACCTTGCAGCTCGGGCAGGTTGGCCAGTCGGTCGAGCAACCCCAGATTGGCCAAAAAGAAACTCTGCTGAGTCAGCCCCAGCGTCTCTAGCTGCTGAACCTGGCCGAAGGTTTGCAACGCCGTGAAGTCGGCATGAGCAGTGATGTCCTGGGATCCCATCTGCTCGTAGGGACTGTCGAGGCTGAAGTGTTGGCGATAGCAGAGCAGCGTCCCAGTAGAACGGTTGGGATGATAGTAGCGGTGGGCCGGATGGCCATAGTCGATGGTGAGCAGATACCCCCGTTCCAGAAGCTGCGCCACCGCTTGCAGCCAGTCCAAAGCCGCCAAGTTGACCTCAGTTCGGTAGCCGTCGGGATGATTGTCAGTCGGAAATGGGATCCCCAGCGTCTGAAAATACTCAGCCAGGGCTGGGGTAGAGAGGTCGCCGAACTGTTCCACAAAAGGACTCTTGGCAGCTTCTTGATCAGGGTTGAGGGCCACATAGATCTCCTGAAGGGATCCCTGGTTGATTTGCACCCGATGCACCGGCATGGCATCGATCAGCTCATTGGAGAACATGCAGCCAGTGATGCTACCGGAAATCTCCTCCAGACCAGAGACCCATTTGACAACACCATCGGTCAGATCGGGTGGCATCAGCTGTTGTTGGCGCTGTCGCATCTGGGCCGACCGCTCGACACTGATATAGGTCAGGGATCCCCAAAAGCTGGGATGGGTCTGTCGCAGATAGGTCAATAGATCATGAGCCAAGAACCCCGCTCCGGATCCCATCTCCACCAAGGTAAAGGCGTTGGGCTGGCCCAGAACCTGCCACATCTCGGCAAACTGCTCCCCCAACAAGTCGGCAAAGTCGGCAGACACCTGAGGTGAGGTGACAAAGTCTCCCCGCCGCCCAATCGGATTCTGGGGAGATTCGTAGTAGCCGAGGCTGGGTTCGTATAGGCACCAGCTCATAAAGTCGACAAAAGAGACCTTGCCACGCTGTCGCACTCTCTCGATACAACGTTCTTGGAGCTGTTCACTGCGAAGGTGGGGAGAGTCTAAGGTGGTCGGGGTTAGGTTGGCCGAATTGGGCTGGATAGATTCAATCACGCGGCACCCGAGATCCTGGGTTTAATAAGTTTTCTGATCACTCACTCGCGCAGAGCCAGGATCCGCAGGATCACTTCCTCCACCATTCGATCTGGGGTTGAGGCTCCTGATGTTACCCCTACGCGGAGGGATCCCTCGGGTAGCCAATTGTCGGTTTCAGTCACCGTGCCCCCCAGCGGTTGATGGCGGATGCGGTGGTCAGGGGTGATGCAATCAGCTCCATCAATATGAAACGAGAGCAAGCCTTTTTCGAGGGCAATCTCTTGCAGGTGGGTGGTATTGGAGGAGTTATACCCCCCGATCACCACCATCACATCCAGGGGTTGCTCAATCAGCTTAAACATCGCATCCTGCCGCTCTTGGGTGGCATTGCAGATGGTGTTGAAGCTCATGAAATGGTCATTGAGGGCTTGCGGCCCAAACTTACGCAATAAAGTGGTTTCAAACAGTTTGGCAATGGCCAATGTTTCCCCTTCTAGCATGGTGGTTTGGTTGGCAATACCCACATGGTCTAGATCCCGGTCGGGGTCAAAGTGTGCAGAAACTGCATTCTTGAATCGAGCAAAAAACTCCTCTTTATCGCCACCATTGAGCAGGTAATCACAGACCCAGTGGGCTTCTTCTAGATTGAGCACCACCAAATAGTTATCGGCAAATGAGCTGGTGGCTAGGGTCTCTTCGTGTTTGTATTTGCCATGAATAATGGAGGTGAATTGAGCGGCCCGATGTTTATCCACCTGATTCCACACTCGGGATACCCAAGGGCATGTAGTATCAACAATTTCGTTGCCATTTTGGCGGAAGAACTCCATCTCTTGGACGCTGGCTCCAAAGGCAGGCCAGATCACCACGTCTTGAGGTTGGATCCCGGAGAAATCTTTGCGGCCCTGCTGATCATCCACAAAGCGAATGCCCATGTCTTTGAGGTGCTCGTTGACTTGGGGGTTGTGGATGATCTCGTTGGTGATCCAGAGCTGTCGATCTGGGAAGCGACGGCGGGCTTCATAGGCATATTCCACCGCCCGTTCCACCCCCCAACAGAACCCAAAAGCTTCCGCCAAATCGATGGTGATGGATCCCTGGGTATAGACATTGCCATTGGCCCGAATCTGAGCCACCAAGTTGCTTTTGTAGGTGGTTTGCAGCTCCTCTTGCACGTGGGCTTTGTGCTCCTCGAACCCTTTGGCAAAGTAGGTGGGAGATTGCCGCAGACTCTTGCGCAGAGCCCGAGGATCCACAGGTGTGACGGGGGGCTGCTGAGCGGTGGTTGACGACTTGGGATCCATGGGCATTTTGGGTCTGGATGGGGCTAAAGTATGTCCCGCGAGACGGGAGGTCATTACTTTTCACTGTAGCAACGCTTTGACAAACCAGCGCCTCGCCCCATCTATCAATCCAGTCCTATCAATCCAGTCGGGTGAACAAGCAAGGCGAGCCAGCCAGGCGATCAGGTCAGGGATCCCGAGCCCGTGAGACGACCCAGAAGAGGGGATCGGCCTAGAGCCTTGACTTTTGGGGTGATCCACTGGTTTTCCAGCTGACCACCCTTGCCATCCCTATTGGGAGCATCCGGCTCAACCCCGCCGGGAAGCGGAGGGAATCTCGCGGGCCATTTCCATAAAGGATCCCATGGTTTTGCCGGGACGACGGCGAGGACGAGGGGACGCCACCTCATTGGGGACAAAAGGAGTGGTGACCACAAAGGCAACGGTGGGCTGAGACCGCAACTGGCTGCTATTGCTGGGGGCAGCGGACGTGGCAACTACTACGGGGCCAACCTCGGGGACGGTGCTGGCCGATACGGGCTTCTCAGGGGATCCCATCGACTGGGTTGAGGTCGGGGCCGCCTGGGCAGTGGCCATCATTGGAGCAGGCTCAGCATCTTCTTTAAAAGCGCCGGTAAGATTATCCACCAGACCGCCGAAAAGAATCCCCAGGAATGCTGCAATGCCGCCAAAAAGAGCTTTGAACAAGCGCATATCTAAAATCCTAAATTGAACCGACAACTATAAAAACAATATTAAGGGACAATGCAGCGCTGGATCCTCGTGAGATGGGAATTTTGAATCAGGAATTTAGCTTCCTATCGTCACTCGAAATAAGCAAAATTACTCATATCGAGAAACGGCTCGATGCTCAGATTCAT
Organism: Cyanophyceae cyanobacterium; assembly: GCA_050330615.1. Classification (GTDB taxonomy): domain Bacteria; phylum Cyanobacteriota; class Cyanobacteriia; order Thermostichales; family Thermostichaceae; genus JAAUUM01. The sequence goes on along the minus strand of JBHJNR010000422.1, from coordinate 2,750 downwards.
ACCATCGCCACGGGATATCAACCCCTTGGGTTAGGCCGATTCGAGTCGTCTGTACCAACAGGGGTGCGTCGTGGCCCGATTCCAGCCAAAGTGCATCTTGGGGATCAGGGCTAGCGGGTGGTTGGAGGGTGATGCCATTCAGACTGCGATTGATTTGCAGGGCTTGACAAAGCAATCCAGGGCCAGCAGCGATGCGGTGGGGTTTGCGGCGTTTAGTGTCCGGGATCCAATCGGGTACAGAGTCAAGGTCTAGGGCGCGGATCAGCACGGCGCTTCCCACCCCAGCTTGATCACTGACCACATTGAGGCAGTGGTAGATGCCATAGATCAAATAGACATAGGCCACCCCGCCCGCCTCAAACATGACCCGGTTGCGGTCGGTGACCCGGCGGTAGGCATGACAGGCGGGATCCCCTGGTGCATAGGCTTCGGTTTCGACGATACGACCTCGGAGCTGCAACCCAGAGGTAAATTGCCTGACCAGCGTACAGCCCACCAGATCGGGGGCTACTTCGGGTGAGGGTCTTTGCAGCCATGCGGGCGAGATCACCTGAGTGGGGATCCCTGGAGCAGTCATTCTGTTGTCTGTCATGGGTGAGGGCAAGTTCCCATCCGTAAGGCCGGGATCCCGGCCAAATCCAAAATGTCGGGGATCCGCTCCTCTTTTTTGATTGCCATCAGATGAACCCCTTGGCAGAGCTGCTGGGCATGGCGCACCTGCTCCGCCGCAATCTGGATCCCTTCTTCCAGGGGATTATCGGCTGCGGCTAGGCGATGGATGATGTCCTCAGGGATCTTGACTCCTGGCAAAAAACGATTGATGAAGGCGGCATTTTTGGCGGATTTGAGCAAAAAGACCCCCGCCAAAATTGGCTTGCCACCCGCCTGACCGAGTTTGTTCATAAACAACTCAAATGCAGCAAAATCGGTGATCATTTGGGTCTGAAAAAACTGGGATCCCATCTGCAACTTGCGCTCAAATCGCCGCTGCAAACCCGAAAAGCTGCCGCTCTGGGGTTCCACTGCTGCCCCGGCAAACAACCGAGTCGCCCCATCCGGCAGGGCCTTGCCATCCACATCCAAACCCTGATTGAGATGGCCAATTAGCCGCAGCAGCCGCACCGATTCGAGATCAAAGACCGCTTTGGCTTTGGGACAGTCCCCCACCGTCACCGGATCCCCTGTCAAGGCCAAAACATTGCGCAATCCCAACGCTGCCGCCCCCAACAGATCCCCCTGCAGGGCAATGCGGTTGCGATCACGACAGGCTACCTGATAGACCGGCTGGATCCCTTGTTGCTGAAGTAACCAAGCCGCCACCAATGGACTCATGCGGGCAATGGCTCGATTAGAATCTGTCACATTGACCGCATGGACTCGTCCCCGCAATGCTCCCGCCTTGCGCACCATCTCACTGGGATCCGATCCCTTGGGGGGGGTGACCTCTGCCGTCACCAAAAAGTCCCCCCGTTGGGCCGCCAGCTCCAGATCAGAGTAGCCAGCGGGATCCTGGAGGAGGTGAGCGGGCAGAGGACTGGAGGGACTCATAGGCTTGCGGAACAAGAGTAAAGAGGTCTGAAGAAACGTGGCTTGTCTTATTCTCGCCTTACTGTAGAGCTTTGGCCGAGCATCTCCAAATCGAGAGGGACGGAATTCAGGGCAAACGCATACTCCATTATTTTCGCAATCAGACCCGCTATCGCCGCCCAGGTCATCCACCGCCGTGAAGAAGTCAAATTCCTGTCAGGGTGTTGACGCTGATGGCATGGGCCATTTGCACAGCAGCATCCACATTCACCGTGGGCAACGAAGCCATCATGCGACCAAAGAGGGCCACATCACCCGGTTTGCCCGTGTCAACTAGGGCTTTTTGGATCGCCTTGGTGATTTCTTTGGGCAGTTCTGGCTTGTCGCCAGTTAGTCCAGGGACAATGGCATCCCAATTTTTGACAAGGATATGGGCGATTGCGGCCAGTTCCGTCTGTCCCAAAAAGACAATGGTGGTCGCTTTCCCTTCATCGTTAAACTTGAGCTTGAGTCCCTCCTCCAATGCGAGCCGAGCAGCAATCGCGGCCTGTTCCGCCCCAATATCTTGCTCAATCAACAAGTCCTGAAGCTTTGGAAGCCAGTGGCGAGAGCGATCGGCAAACTGGGCCGGGTCGAGGTCAGCATAGTCCTGATAATACTTTCGCACCGCCCGCTTTTGGCACTGGCTAGAAATGCGGGCACGAGACCGACCACAGTGAATTGAAACAGTGTAGAGGGGGTCAAAGATTCGAGCATCCTCAGTTTTGATGCTGAGACTGCTCTATCGAAAGATGCGAAATACTCAGGTCAGACTTCGGCCCCTGATAGTGGCATTGATCTGGAAATCATGTAGCTGACAGACTGAGGATCATCGATGCGCAGAGAAGCATCTAAGATCTCTAATCCAACTACGTTTCTCTGATCATCAAAATCAAAGATGATTCCTGATTCATCTTCGTCGCTTTCAGTGATTGGCGTGTCTTGAAATAAAATTCTCAACACATCAACTTCTGGGTCGTAGATTATTCTCATGACATCCTCCAATACTTTTCGATTTTGCTGAGTAGCTAGGCGGGAATAAACTTAAAACGCTCCAGGGAGTATAGACCCTTTTGACTACGAGCATTCATTCCCTCAATGACTGTCATGGCCAGGTCATATTCATTGTCAAACAGTTGTCCTGCAATCTCATGGGCTTTCAGTTGACGCCATTCGGTCTCAAT
>JBHJNR010000421.1:0-4993 GCA_050330615.1 Cyanophyceae cyanobacterium | reverse complement strand
TACACCAAGAACATCTTGCTGAACGAAGGGATCCGGGCCTGGATGGCTCCTCAGGATCAGCCTCACAAGCGGTTTGTTTTCCCTGAAGAAGTCCTCCCCCGTGGTAATGCTCTCTAATTGAGGGCTGCTCTAGCACCTGCTGGATCAGGGATCCCTCAAGGTTAGACTCTCTGGGTCTGAATACAAGGGATCCCTGTGTAGTCTGAATTCTGAGTTGATGCTGAGAAAAGGCTTGAGACTCGGTAAGATAGTTTGACAAATGTACGTATTGAGCTGATTTGACAGGAGGCTGTCCTCTGTGACCTCGACTACTTTTGGATCCAGTGGATCCGCAGCGATGCAAGATCGTTCCATGGGCGGTTTCGCCTGGTGGGCCGGCAATGCTCGCTTGATTAACCTTTCGGGTCGCCTGCTGGGTGCTCACGTCGCCCACGCTGGTTTGATCGTTTTCTGGGCTGGGGCGATGATCCTCTTTGAGGTGGCTCACTTTGTGCCCGACAAGCCTATGTATGAGCAAGGGCTGATTTTGATGCCTCATGTGGCAACGCTGGGTTATGGCGTTGGCCCTGGTGGCGAGATCATTAATACCTTCCCCTTCTTTGTGGTCGGTGTATTGCACCTGATTTCCAGTGCGGTGCTGGGCTTTGGCGGCATTTATCATGCTGTGCGTGGCCCTGAAACCTTGGAACAGAGCAATCCGTTCTTTGGCTACGACTGGAAAGACAAAAACAAAATGACTACCATCATCGGCATCCACCTGGTGCTGTTGGGTGGTGGCGCTTTATTGTTGGTGATCAAGGCCATGTTCTTGGGTGGCGTCTATGACACCTGGGCTCCGGGTGGCGGGGACGTGCGCGTCATCACCAATCCCACCTTGGATCCTGGCGTCATCTTTGGCTACTTGGCCAGTTCTCCGTTTGGTGGCTCCGGCTGGATTGTCGGCGTCGACAATATGGAAGACATCATCGGTGGCCACATCTATGTGGGCTTCATCTGCATCGCGGGTGGCATTTGGCACATCTTGACCAAGCCTTTTGGCTGGGCTCGTCGTTCCTTGGTCTGGTCTGGCGAAGCTTATCTGTCCTACAGCTTGGCTGCTGTTTCCTTGATGAGCTTCATCTCCGTCTGCTTCATCTGGTTCAACAACACCGCTTATCCCAGCGAGTTTTATGGCCCCACCGGCCCCGAAGCTTCTCAGGCTCAGGCGCTCACCTTTGTGGTGCGTGACCAACGCCTGGGTGCCAACATCGGTCAGGCCCAAGGCCCAACTGGTTTGGGTAAGTATCTGATGCGCTCCCCCACGGGTGAGATCATCTTTGGTGGTGAGACCATGCGCTTCTGGGATGTGGAAGCCCCTTGGAAAGGTCCCCTGTTGGGCCCCAATGGTCTTGATATCGACAAACTTAAGAATGACATCCAGCCCTGGCAGGCCCGTCGTGCAGTGGAATACATGACCCATGCACCCCTGGGATCCCTGAACTCTGTGGGTGGTGTGGCGACTGAGGTCAACTCCGTCAACTTCACCAGTCCCCGGACTTGGCTGTCAGCTCACAACTTCATTTTGGGCTTCTTGTTCTTCATCGGTCACCTCTGGCATGCGGGTCGGGCTCGCGCTGCTGCGGCAGGCTTTGAGAAAGGCTTGAACCGTGAGAACGAGCCAGTCTATCGTATGAAAGATTTGCGCTAGGTTTTGCCTAACTTTGGTTTGATTCTATTGACCCTCGTTCTGCGGGGGTCTTTTTTTGTGAGCTTTTACCCCTATCGATAGTCAGCCCGACGGACAGAAAAAAGTGCTCTTGGCTGGACAAGAACGCATTGCATTTATCTAGGGCAATCAGATTAAGAAGCTTGAGAGATCAGGCTTGTTGCACTGCAGAGGAGGGGATCCCATCTCCAGAATTGAGGGAGGGCACCATTAGATGAGGCTTGACCAGTTGAGCCAATCCTTGGATGAAGCGGGGTTGAGTGTTGAGAGCCGGAACCCGTCGAAACACCTTGATGCCACTGTGCTCTGCCAGTTCTCGGTACTCGATATCAATCTCTTGCAGGGTTTCAATATGCTCTGAGACAAAGCTAATTGGCACCACCAACAATTGTTTTACCCCTTCTTTTCCTAGGGATGGAATGACCTCTTCGGTGTAGGGTTGTAGCCACTTCACCGATCCGACCCGACTTTGATAAGAGAGCAGATAGCGATTGGGTTGTCGTACCTGCCGCCAAATCAGCTTGACGCAGGCCTCCATCTCCTGTTGGTAGGGATCCCCTTCCCGCAGGACATAGCTCTGGGGGATGCCATGGGCACTAAACATGACACAGACCTGTTCTGGCTGATCAAACTGCTCTAGTTCAGCAGTGATGCTGGCCGCCATTGCTTGCACATAGTCGGGCTGGTCGTACCAAGAGTTGATCAGAACCCTTTCGATGGATCGCAACTGAGGATCCCTTTGCCAGGCTTGGTCAAGTTCCTTAAAGCTGGATCCCGTGGTGCTGATGGAATATTGGGGGTAAAGCGGTAAAACCACCAGACGATCGAGGTTGTCAGCCTTGATTTGGGGAATGACCTCAGCCAAGAAAGGATTCCAGTAGCGCATCGCCACATAGACCGGCACATCCAATCCAGAGTCCACCAAATAAGCCTGTAGCGCCTGGGCTTGGGCCTCTGTGATGCGGCGGAGCGGGGATCCCCCCCCCAACAGCTCATAATTGCCTTTCGACTTCTTGGCCCGCAGCGTGGAGATGGCCTTGGCAAACAAGGGTTGAAGACGCGGCCAGGGCAACCGAATCAGATCGGGATCCGCAAAAAGGTTGTATAGAAAGGGTTGAACATCCTCCAGGGTTTCTGGCCCACCCAAATTGAGGAGCAATACGCCACTTCTGCCAGTACTTATCATGTTTGCTACGCCAGATACATGCCTATCTCTACTCTAAAGGTTCTCATCATCTTTCGCACTGCTTATCAGGTGCCTAGGTCGGTTTGGCCCAAAGGGCTTCATGAGGACTGAGTTAGGAAAAAGTCTGCTTAAAGATGGCCTGAAGATGGGTGACATCCTCTGGGCGCGATTGGCGGCGCATCAAGCGGATCCGTTCTTCCAACAACTGACGGGCTTCATTGCGGCTGATCGGCTCAAAGCCCATATCCTGGGGAGTCACCGCCGTGGTGCCCTCAGGCCCAAAGGTAACTCGAAAGAATAGCCGTTGAGCATACAACGTGGTGAACAGTGCTTGTTTTTCACTCAAAGTACACAAGCTATAGAGCAAGCCAAACGTAGGGTGACTGAGATAAGTTTCCTGCATTGATCAAGTCGCCTAGCCGTAAGGGAGGGTTTCACCGAGGGTTATGCTGAAGACTAGAATCCGTAGAAGAAATCATCTTTCACTACGGTGGTACCGAGTATTGAGTTTAACTTTACCTAAATGACCCGGATTTGTGTAATTTACAGGCGTGCGTGCTTTGCGGCAAGCCATCGCTATTGGCTAGAGGAATGGTCACCGGCAGAGAATCAGCAGCGGTTTGGCCGATCCAGCCAATACCCAGGACATGGGCATAACTATACCCTGTTGGTGGGAATGCGCGGCGAAGTTGATGACTATGGCATGGTGCTTAACCTCTCGGATGTTAAGCGGGTGATCAAGGAGTACGTGATCCAAGATTTGGATTTTTCCTTTCTCAATCAGGCTTGGCCCGAGTTTGAGCAGACCTTGCCGACAGGAGAATGGGTAGCCATGTCCATTTGGCGACGACTAGAGCAGCACTTGCCATTGGTCAGCATCCGGCTCTACGAAGATCCAGAATTGTGGGCAGAATACAGAGGAGAAGATATGCAGGCATCACTAACCATCGGCACCCATTTCAGCGCCGCCCACCGCTTGGCGCTGGATCATCTCAGTCTCGAAGAAAACACGGAGATCTATGGTCTCTGTGCTCGCCCCCACGGGCATGGTCATAACTACGGGCTAGAGGTAACCGTGACGGGTGAGGTGGATCCCCGCACCGGCATGATCGTAGATTTGACGGAGTTTCAGAGGGTGGTGGACGAAAAAGTTGTCAAGCCTTTTGACCACACCTTTCTCAACAAAGACGTCGAGTATTTTGGTCGAGTGGTGCCCACCGCCGAGAACATTGCTCTATACATCCAGGAATTACTCACTCAACCCTTACGGGAATTGGGCGTCCGTCTGCACCGAGTCCATCTGCAAGAAAGCCCCAACAACAGCAGCGAAGTTTTGGGGGAATATCCGCTGGAGGATTTGACGGTAGCCACGACTGAGGATCTGGCCACTGGAGATCTCGTCAGTGCTGGATCTCGTTAAATTAACAGCCCAGGTCAGCGCCCTGAGCCAGCATCTGCAAGAGGAGGCGGGCAAAAATCAGCGGCGGTTGCTGCATGCCCTCACTATCCATCAAGAGTGGCAGGCTGATCCTCAACGGTGGATGCAGCGGTATGACAAATGGGGATCCCAACTGGGGTTCGCCTGTGGACAGCCGATGGAGCCAGGAGTAGGGGTGGATGTAGAACCGATCCAGGGATCCCATACGGTGGTGGCCACCGATGGATCCCAGATCATGCCCAGCCATCATGAGATCGCCTACTGTTCGTTGATCAATGTCGGTCGAGTCGGGATCCCCTATGGGCTGAAGCAGCGGCCTCTCTTGGATAGCGTGCCTGTGTTGTACTACCGCTCGGCGGATTTGGGGCGGCGTGGCATCCGGTCGGAGGAGTTGGTATCGCTGCGGCGAACGCAAGCGGAAATGGAAGAATTGGGGCAATTGGCGGCGAGGTTTTCACGCCAAGATCCCAATCATTTAGCCCAGGACAGTACTCCTGTCCCTCTGTTAGCCCTCACGGATGGATCCCTGATTCACTGGAGCTTGGATCCCTTGCCCACCGATGAGCAAAGACATTGGCTGGAACCGATTTTACAGAGTTACCAGCAGCTGCGACAGCTACGGATCCCAGTGATGGGCTATATCAGCGCCCCCCGCAGTCGGGAG
>JBHJNR010000420.1:0-5930 GCA_050330615.1 Cyanophyceae cyanobacterium | reverse complement strand
TCCACAAACTCTTGGATTAGGACTCCCGGAAGACCCAATAACCTATCAAGAGGAACCATTACTCGTTGCGGAACTCAGTATCTCATTATACCATCGACACCAAAAAGTCAGGAGAGCCTCTCAGATCAAGAGACATCCCGCATTTCATCCTGCAAATTATTTCTCACTCTCATTTCATTAGCCTTGTTGACGGCTTGGCCTTCAAGCTGTTTGGCTTTCCCTATTGCCTGATCTCCCAAATCTCCCGTCACGTTGCCGTAGGTTTCCTGAACCTTACCTTCGATATCCTTGGCGGTTCCTTGGAAAGGATTACTGAACGCCATTTGGAGGTGCGGTTGATGGATCATTGCTGAGATTGAGGAAGCAGAGAAACCCTGAACTGCACCTGAAGGAATGGTGACGAAGAGGAGAAGAATAGTTGTGAGGAAAAAATTAAGACATTTCTGAAGTGAAATCATTGTAAACTCCCAGAGAGGGTTGGGTGGACTGAAAGTGCGATAGAGACTATAGTTCAGCTCAGCCTATAGACCCTTGGAAAGACACTGACAATCTTTCAGAAAGTTACACAATACTGAGCTGGTTGCACTCTGCTCCTCACCTTTTGATGTGAGAAGCATAGGCTGTATTATCTAACTACTAGACTGGATGAAAATCTAGGATTAGTATCTGTAGATCAAGTCTAGTCAATCGCGTCTTTAGCATCATCTTTGATATCTTCAGCGGCATGACGCACTTTGGCTTCGGCCTGCTTGGCTTTGCCAGCGGCTTGAGCGTTACGGTCATCAGTCAATTTGCCAGCAGCATCTTGAATTTTGCCTTCGATATCTTTGCCAGTTGCTTTGGCTCTATCTTGGATTCCCATGATACTCTCCTGATTAAAAGTGTGATTCTTGGCTGAACCTGGTGCACAGAACCAGTTGATTACTAAGGTGTCACAATGTTGTTTGATACTGGGATTCATTTGATTGATTAGGATCGATTGAAGTCTAGATCTTTTCAGCTCAACAATAGGATTTTTGGTGGTTTCATGTCTCGAAAAGATATTAACTGCTTGGGTGCTATCCAATGAACTTAGGGTTTTGCTAGAAATGGACTGGTGTGACAAAAAAGGATTCATCAATGACAAAACGATGCCAACGAAAAGTATTGATTTAATTTAATGGCAGAATGTTTGGTTTCTAGGGTGAATTGTTTGCTGTGTTTTCACGGACGTGGAGGAGCGCATAAGTCTGGCTTGCCAGCAGCATCCGGTGAAGCGTCAACCTGTCGGGACGGTCAGCAATTGCAACTGCTCTTGTTCGCCTAAACCGAATCCCCGTCCTTCAAGGGCGGGGATGTCAACCGTCATCAGATGGAGCCGGACATAAGCTCCCACCCGCTGGGATCCTGGTGCCAAGCCCTGCACCACCGCTCGCACATCATCTTCAAAAACGGCCCAGGTGATCACCGACTGACTCTGGCCAGATGCCATCAACTGCTCCAACTCCAGTAGGGTTTCAGGATTTGGGGTCAGGGATGGCCCATAAAAGAAAGGCATAAAGGATCTAAACCCATAGAAGGCGGTGGTGGTCTGCTGGGATCCCAACTGCTCAGCCTCCACCTCTCCCAACAGGCTGATGCCACCCCCTTGGGTATGCTCCAACACACGGGATCCCAGCCCATGCCAGGCCAATTGAGTGCTGGCCCAAACCCCGACCACTAGGATCCCCCAGGCGATCTGCCCCCTGCGCTGGGACGGATGGGGGGCCTTGTCCGTCTCAACCCAGATCCGCCAGGGTACCAACGCCCGCCATAGTCCCAGACTGAGCACTAACACGAACCCGGCCGCATAGGTAATGGGGGGCCAGCTCACCCCCGCCTCCAGGTAAGCTCGAGCCAAGGGATCCTGCACCCAAGTCAAGATCGGTAACGGGAATCCCCCTACCCAGGGCAGCAGCAACAAGACCAAAGCCCAGATTCCCCCACTGAGAAGGATCCAAAATCGCTCGGCATCGCTCAACCGCCCCTGACCTTGCAGTAGGGTATCCAAGCGGCGGGCAGCCAAGTACGCGCCCAAAGGATAGAGCATCGAGGTGTAGTGAATCAGCTTGGTCTGAATCCCCAACGAGAACAAAACCAGCACTACCCCAAAGGCCACCAGCACCAAATCATCCAATCGGCGGGCTTGAATCCTGACCAGATCGGCATAGGGATCCCCACTGGATTGAAAGGGTTGTGTCCGAATCCGCTGCACTTGCCCCACCATTTGCCGCACACTCAAAACTGCAAAGGGCATACAGCCGACGATATAGGCCACCAGATGGAAATAGACTGGCCCGCCCCGACCATCATCTGTGGAGGCGATCCGCCACTGATAGCGCATAAAGTCTGAGGCAAAGGTGGATCCCTCTCGCCAGGACTCAATGCCAAACCAACTGCCCGCCACCCCGGCTGTCACCAGCCCAAACACCGCAATGTCTGGCAAAGAGGGCCAGAGATCTCGATGCCAGCTTTTGTAGAGACCCCAGATCAGCAACGGCAGCCCCAGCCCCAGCGGCCCTTTGGCCAAGACCGCTAGGCCCAAGGCCACTGCCGCCCAGACTAGGTAGCTCCAAGCCGCTCGCCTGAGCCGTCGTTCCTGCTCGTAACAAAATAAACCCGCCAGACCCGCCAACATTCCCAGATTAAAAATCGGATCAATCAACCCTGTCTTGGCCACTAAGATGGGCAATATGGCCGTATTGAGCAGGATCCCCCACAAACAGGCCAACCGGAGATGCCAAAACCGGGCTCCGATCGCCACGATCCCCCCTGTCAGGATCCCACCTGCCAGAGCACTGGGCAGCCGCGCCGCTGCCTCATGGATGCCAAATACCTGAAAGCTAGCCGCCTGCAACCAAAAAAAGAGCGGGGGCTTTTCCAAAAACGGCACTCCCCCGATACTTAATTGCAGCCAATTCCCAGAGCGCACCATCTCCCGCGCCAAACTGGCATAGATCAGCTCATCCCAGTCAAACAGATAGGGGGATCCCTGCCACAGCGTCAGGCTCAAGGTCGCTAGCAGCCCCCCCACGATGGAGCAGACCCAGGGATCCCTGAACCCTCTGTACAGCTGCCACTGCTGCACCGCTGCCCACCGCCCACCGTTTGCCATGTTTTGTTGGTCTCTGGTTTCTGGAGTCTAGTTGAAACCCCCAGCAGGTCAGCCAGGGGTGAGGGAAAATGGGGTGAGTCGGGCATGGGATGGCAGGGAGACTCTAGTCCAGAACCTCAACCCGCACCGGGGCCACACCCATTTGGATCATCCGGAGCGCCTGAGCCGCCGCAATCGAAACATCGATCACCCGACCCGGAATAAAAGGCCCACGGTCATTGATTTCGACCACGGCTTCAGCCCCATTCTCGATGTTGATCACCCGTACCCGTGTACCAAATGGCAGGGTCCGATGAGCCGCTGTCAAGGTCTGGGAGGTTTGGGGGTGGTGGTAGAAAGAGGCTATCCCTTGCTCGGTAGCAACGGGAGAGGAAGAAGCCACAGGTGATGAAGCAGGCGATGAAGACTGGGCCTCAGCCTGGAGCGTTGGCTCAAGGGATCCCTCATGCTCTAGGGCCACCGGTTCAGTCTGGAGGGGCTGAGGAGGTTGTGGCACCGAAGAGAGTGGCGGCGCATCAAACAGCAACCGACGCAGCCGATTAGCGGCCATCAGGGCAGCAGAGGCATGGTTCTTTGTTCCAGGAGCCAAAAGGACACCATCCCCCACCTCCAGCAAGGATTCATCGCCAACCTTGATCAGGTAGTGGCTAGCCACAGTGGTAGCGTCTGTCTCTGCCTCCACCCAATCAACGGTGATATCCGCTTGATCAGGAGCCCGTTGGGCCAATTGATTGAGGTGAGACGTCAAATCCGTAGCCCGATCCAAGGGGGACGGCTGGTTGGGATCCTGGGCGATAAAACTGATGATCGGCAGATCCCGGACATAGACCGTGGCGGCATCTTGGCCGTCAATGGTGTAGCTGTACAGGGTTGAGAGGGGCAGATCGGCTCTTGCTTCCTCTGGGGCGAACTCCCCCAGCTTGAGCACATCAACAGTACCTGGATCGGATAGCGAGGCCTGGAGGGCTGGTGCTGATGCCACCACGTCATTGGGTTGGGTCGTTGCCTCTATCGTTCCCATCTTCAGGGTGAGAGAGTCCGAGGCTTGCGTCCACTCTGGAGTCTGAAGCTCAGGAGAAGGCAGGGATCCCGTTTCTGGCAGAGCAGGCATGATGCTCTGGTTTGCGGGCAGGAGAGCCGGGCTGGGGGTCAACAGGGGGGTTGATTGGGTTTTCTGAGAAGGAGATACGACATCTGCCGCCGCCACCACCGCCGAAAGCCATCCGGCCAGAAGAAGCGATTGACCTAGAGTGCGATTCACTCCCATAGTCACCATCCATCGAAAGTATAATTGATGTAACTTTTCTTGACTGCGCTACTGTACCATGTGTTTTTAGGTAAAGCTTGACATTGAATCAAAGCAATCGCCCCAAATGCAATCCCAGCAAGGACTGTAGCTCTCATGGATTATCGCTCAGCAGGGGTTGACACATCTCGCGGCCAAGATTTTGTCAAGGCAATTGCCCGCCGACTCGATAGCGCAAAAACGCAGGGCGTATTGGGTAAGCTAGGTGGATTTGCTGGCTTATTTGAGCTGCCATCTGGCTATCATCAGCCTGTGCTGGTATCGGGCACAGATGGTGTGGGTACCAAGCTGAAGGTGGCTCAAGCCTGCGGTCAGCATCGAGGGGTGGGCATCGATCTTGTCGCCATGTGCGTCAACGATGTGGTCACCGTGGGTGCCAAACCCCTTTTTTTTCTGGACTATATCGCCACTGCCCAGTTGGATCCTGAGGCTCTGATTCAGGTGATCGATGGCATTGTGGTGGGTTGTGAGCAGGCAGGCTGTGCCTTGCTGGGGGGTGAGACTGCCGAGATGCCGGGCTTCTATCGGCCTCAAGAATATGATTTGGCAGGATTCTGTGTGGGCATTGCCGAGAAAAGTGCCCTTATCGATCCCGCACAGAGAGTTCAACTGGGTGATCGACTCTTGGGGATCCCTAGCTCTGGATTGCACAGCAATGGCTTCAGCCTAGTGCGCAAGATCATCGAAGCCCAGAATCTAACCTGGTCTCATCGTCCAGCGGGCTGGGCCCAGGATCTGGGGGAGATCACCCTCATGCCCACCCGCATCTATGTGCCGGAGATCTTGGCCAGTCTGAGTGCTGGTTTGGATATTCATGGCATGGCCCACATCACAGGCGGGGGGCTACCCGAAAATCTCCCCCGCGCGCTGGCTGCTGATCAGTCGGCTCAAGTGGATCCCACCCAGTGGCAGACACCTGACATCTTTGGGTGGTTACAGCAGCATGGATCCGTCGCCACCTCTGATATGTTCTCCACCTTCAATATGGGCATCGGGTTTGTCCTCATGGTGCCACCTGACCAAGTGAGTCAAGCCCAAAGGCTGATCCCTGACGCCATCGATATTGGATCTGTTATGGAAGGGACTGGAGAGGTGCTCTTGCCATAAGGCGAGTTGCCCGTGCAGGGGTTGGGTTTTCATTAAGTTAGGTTTTCATCAAACCTGTCTCAATCCTGACCTACATCAAAGCTTCCTGCTGAGGAGCTGTGGGGAGCCGCATCCTATTGGGTACCCATCAAGACAGTTAAACCTAGACACTATCAGACGAGCCTCTCTCGGCTCAGCTGTCCTTTGTAGCGCAGAAAGCATCATTAGATTTCAACTGAGAGGATCCGAAACGTCCTGCTTGGGCTATTCTTAAGCCAAACCATCAAGTTGTAAATTTTTGCTCAATATTGGGCATGATTGAGAGTAACGTAGTAGCCGTAATTCTACGGAACCACTAGTTGAGAATCGTAATCCTAACCCAAAGCTGGGGCTGGAGAGTTTTCA
>JBHJNR010000419.1:0-13696 GCA_050330615.1 Cyanophyceae cyanobacterium | reverse complement strand
ACAATGGCAGGCCAGCAATGTCCCTAAGGTGCTCAAACATCGATGCGCCTATCTGAATGGTGCTTTTGCCACCTAGCTAGTTATGCATAAATACTCATCACATAATTGAGATGCACCCTATTGATCCTGAGGCCACCCAAGATATTGCTCTAGAAGACATCGATCCCCGCATCGTGGATAAGATTTTAGATGATCTTGTTATTTTGCTGGAGTTTGGCGTGAGTAACTATCATCAGCATAAATCCAACTCTGAACCACCTCAGATGGATCTTCCAGGTGATACTCAACCAGGTAAGCAAGAGATCACAAATTCTATGTTAGAGACAGCAGGAGTCATGGAGGATATGAAATTTCCCGAAATGAATATGTCTGTTGACAATGAGACAACTTGAAAGGATAGGTATCTTCCTATGCACGCTGGGGTTCTTTAGCCCAAATGGCGAAAGAAATTACTGTGATCAGAACCAGGGCAACATTAACCATCAATCCACCCGTATAACCCAGGGGAGTTGTATCTACAACCAATCCCACTAAGAGTGGCCCGATCACAAAGCCAAGATCACTAAACGTCCGAAATAATCCTAGTGCTGGGCCATATTGCCCGGATGGAGCAACATCAGCCACATAGGCCGCAGCAGCGGGGCCGCCCACTCCCGTGCTAAATCCAAACAGGGCCATAGCCACAAAGAAAATGGTTACAGAAGGGGAGACTGCCAACAGTGCCAGCGAAAATGCCACTGTAAAGGACGCAGGGATAATCGCTGCTCGGCGGCCATAGATATCCACCACATGGCCCGCTATCGGGAGAGAGAAGATATTGCCAATCGCCATAATGGTTAAGGCTAAACCAATTCCGTCGGATCCCATACCAAACCGACTATGTCCAAGCAGTGGAATCAGATTCCAGCTGGCAGCCGTACGGGTAAAGAAGGTGCCGAAAGAGACAAAAGTCACTAAAAGAAAGTCTCGACTAGTCAGCAGTATCCTGAGATCTGATAAGGAGAAATGCTTTTTGGCACGCCCGTTGGTGTTGGGATGACTCTGCCCAAGAGTTTCTGAAAATAATGTCAACGAAATAAGGGCGCTGATTGAAGCCACCACACCAAAGATCCAAAAAGGAGCCGCATAACCCCACAAATGAGCTGAGAAGCCCCCCAGTGCGGGCCCAAAGGATGACCCTAGCAGTAGAGCCCCTTGATACATGGCCATCATCCGCCCTCGCGTAGCTGGTGTGCTGATGTCCGCGATCGAGGTCATTGCACCAGTCATGTAGAGGCCAGATCCTACCCCTTGTGCAGCTCGACACACCAGCAGCAAAGTATAGTTTGGGGCCAGGGCAGCGGCAAAAGATGCAAGAGCCAAAATGAACGGGCCAAGACATAACAAAGGGCGTCGACCCATTCGCTCAGATAGTGTTCCCGCAGGGAATTCGACAAATAACCGAGAAATACCAAAAATGGAGGTGAGCAGGCCGATCAATGTTGTACTGACACCAAAAGTTGCTCCATACAACGAGATTACTGGGGAGACAACTCCCATGCCGGTCATGACAAACCCCACAATCAGAAGTAAGGGAATAATCGGATAATCGATTGCCTTAGGAGAGTCCAGCGGTGGTGTCGCCGTATCAGTTGTCAGGATCTTTGACATGAATGAGATGCCCAAAAAAGTGCAATGACTGATATCTAGCGAACCTCTGCTTGGTATTCTTTAAGACAGATACACTTGCTAGAGGTTGATAATGTGAGGATGAGAAGCTATTGCCTAAATTTCGACTAGTTTGGCAAGAGACTTTCTTTCATGGTTCACACTATCCTGATTAAACATAGAGGCTGAGAGACCACTACTTTATCTACTCAGCCACTCTAAAGACAACAAGCAATAACTACTAAATGAAGGAGGGATCCCTGTTGTAAGACGGCTAGAAACCAAGATGATATTTAGCCTAAATGAGGTAGTGGCCTATCAGCCGGATCCCTTTCTACCTTCAACCCAAGTTCTACAAACTAGCTCTCGCCTTCTCAGCAATGGAGATATCAATGATCTCCTCGAAAGCGATATCTCGATCTAGATTGCCAGCATTCCTGACGACATTGTGGGCGACTTCCCAAGATTCAGGCGTGATGATGCCATCTGGGCTCCATAATTCGTCCTCAAAAGATCGATTTAAGGTAGCCTCAAGATCGGCAGGAGGCATGGTGGGAAATTCAGCCTGGGCAATCTCAGCCGATTCATCAAAGTTTTCATAGAGAAAAGCTAAGCCTTTCATGGTAGCTCGGGCAAAGCCCTCAACTACCTCAGGTTCGTTGTCAATACTCTCTTTGCGAATGTTAATTGTCGAGAACGCGTAAGGCCCAAATTCGCGGGGAACATTGAAGAATGGCTCATTCCAAATACCCTGTTGGATCCCCTGAGTCAAAATAGGTTCCGAAGTTAACCCGATTTCAGCCCGACGACTACTGAGTGTGGCCAGCTCAGCACCTGAGGTGCCTTCCACCAGGGTGACATCCCTGACAGGATCCATCTCCCACTCATTTAGCATATAGCGGAGGATAGAGTTGGGGGTGCCCCCAAAGGATGAGGCGAAGATCCGCTTACCCTCAAAGAAAGACTTGAGATCCCCTTCAGGTACTTCAATGTCATTTCTCGCCACAATATAAACGTTGCCGCGATTGACTACATTGACAATAGCTCGTAAATCTCCGCCTTTAGCTTTTGCATAGGCTGCGTGTTCTGGTCCACCAATCATGCCCCAAGCATCTCCTGTCAACACAGCGGCAGCATGAGCTCCACCGCCTTGAACGAGATTCACTTGTAGATTCAACCCTTCTTCCTCATAAAATCCTTTTCGAATTCCCACGTACATTGGCAGATAGCCTACCCCATGTACGGGCTCAGCGATGATCAAATCTCGCATAGCCCAAGCTTTTTGTTGGCGACTCACAAGGGCTGCTGTGGCTGCACCACCCATGAAGAACAAGGTTTGACGACGATTAAGTTTCTGAGATTGAACAGACATAATGTAACCTCCAAGTTGAGAGTTAGAGAGAAAATGAAAAAGGTAGACCAACCGATAAGGAGCATTTAGTGAATCCTGCTCTAAATACGGCTGAGAATTATCCCCAGATCAAACATGAGGATAAGAGTTAAAAGGGTAGAGTCAATCTGGTATCGGCCATTTAATAGATCTCAAATGATCCAGAGTTGACGACAAGAAAATCAATGCTGATGGTTAAACTCTTTTGTGCATGATACCTTTCAGTAGGAGCTTCTCTAGTCGAACAACGGCTATGTACATCAACATAGCTAATATTGATAACACGATGGTGGCAACCCAAATTAAGGCAATGTCGTAAGTCGAACCTGCATAGAGAATCTTTCTCCCCAAGCCATATTGAGAGGAGATAAACTCCCCAACAATGGCTCCAGCCAGTGCCAAACCAATGTTGACCCTGAGAGAGGAAATAATCCAAGGCATTGTGGAAGGGATAACAACCTTCGTGAAAACATCCAAACGCTTTGCGCCAAGGGAATACATCAATCGCACCAGATCACCATCTACAGATTGCACCCCGCTATAGGTGTTGAGGATAGAAACCACGATGGTAAGAGCCATTGCCATCGCTACTTTGGATGCCAGCCCCATGCCAAATACCAAGATAACCAAAGGGCCAAGGGCCAGCTTGGGGATCGCATGAAAGACGAGGATGAATGGTTCACAAATGGCGGAGTAGTTGCGTGACCACCAAAAGGATAGACCGATGGCGGCCCCGCCTAGGGTTCCAAAGACAAACCCTAATAGGGTGGAGCGAAAGGTAAACCATGTGTCAACAAATGCATCTCCTTGTTGAATAAAGATAAGTCCTGTTGAGAAAATGGCTGAGGGAGCTGACCAGAAGAAGGGATCAATCCAACCCATACGGGTTCCCAGCTCCCACACAGCTAGAAGACATACCACTAACCCTAACTGGATATTGAAAATCACCCAGCGGGGCAAGACGCGTTCTCGGGGTAAGACTCGCCCTCTTGATGGCGTCTTATATTCGGCTTCCCATGAGGATAAACTCATGGAAACATTTTTCATTGTCATGTTGTTCCTCCTACGGCAACAGGGGCAAAGCTTTTGACGGATGCAGCATCAACATCAGTGGGTGTGTTGTGGGTTAGTAGGCCTAAGCACTCTTCCTTTAACCTGACAAATGCTGAATTCGTGACGATGGATCGAGGACGAGGACGGGCTAAATTAACATCGATTCGAGCCTTGATTCGACCTGGACGAGCGGAAAGGACATAGATTTCATCCGAAAGGTAGACCGCCTCATCCACATCATGTGTGACAAAGAGAACAGTCTTTTTCATCTCGCTCCAGATCTGCAATAACCACTCCTGCATATCGGCGCGGGTTTGAGCATCCAATGCGCCAAACGGCTCATCTAACAACACCACATCAGTGTCATATAAAAGTGTTCGCAAGAGGGCTGCCCGTTGCTTCATGCCCCCCGATAAGGATTCAGGGTAGTGATGTTCAAATCCGCCTAAGCCATATCGATAGATATAAGGGAGAGCTCTTTGGCGAGCCTCAGAGAGCTTTACCCCTTGCAGTTCTAGTCCAAGGATGATGTTGTCGATGACATTGCGCCATGGAAACAGCAAGTCTTTTTGGAGCATGTATCCTACTAGCCCAATCCGCCCAGTCATATCCTCACCATCAATCAGAACTTTCCCATCGGAGGGGGTGAGTAGACCAGCGATGATATTGAACAGGGTAGATTTGCCACAGCCAGAAGTGCCAATCAAGCTGACAAAACGACCTGCTGGAATCTGAAGATTGATGTTTTCAACAGCCGTCACCGAACCATGTCCATGGGCCTGAAAGATTTGAGTAATTCCACTCAACTCCACTTTGCTTGTAGGTATATCCATTGATTAACCTCCTTGCTAAGGACTACGTGAAGAGAAGGCCCAAGACCTAGATATCTTCATAAACCAATTGGGAAAAGTATTGTGTGACTCTCGCGTCATTTCTGTGCCAGGGTATACAAAATTACTGTTTCTGTCTCAGCTGGCTGGTTAAAACCCAACCTCATCCCTGAATAAAAACGAAATAGTATCACTAGAATACTTTTGGATTTTTCAGGGATTCAGACAGGCTAAAGGATTTTGAGTCTATTAGTAGAGAAATGTAGTGCTAACTACGGAACAGATCAAAGATGAATGAGTAAATGACGCACAAGTCACTTTTGCAAGCTTATGAAAGCAAAAGAGATTCTCAAAGACAATGATTCTGCCTTGGATGTTTAGCGGATATCCATGACAGCTGAGCTCTCTTGATTTCGTCAAAATGTTTGTTTTGCTACTACTAGGAGATGGCTTATGTATCCTTGGGAAGGTATTATTCCAGAATCAGATAGAACCAGTTTTCGTAATGCGTTTGATGGCTCTCAGCGGCCCCTTGAGGCAGGCACCAAACCTGCACTGATCATCATTGATATGACGATGGCGTTCATTGATAGTCAGTATCCAACTGGCTGGAGTGAAACGGGGTATCCAGCTATGGATGCCAATGCTAAGCTTCTCAAGGCTGCACGTGAGGCCGGGATCCCTGTATTCTTCACTAAGGCCTACTCCGATCCTCTTCACAAGCCTAGTCTGATGGAGCGGGGGCGGTGGAAGACTGGCAAGAAACCATCAGTCAGCATGGATCTGCCCCCAGGAGATGTGATCCCTGAACCAATCGCACCTATTGAAGGGGAGATTGTAATCGACAAAGGCAGCAAACCCAGTGGTTTCTTTGGAACTCCCCTTGCTTCTTATCTCACTTATCACGGCATTGATACAACCATCATTACCGGTATGACCACAAGTGGATGTGTGCGAGCAACAGCGTTGGATGCCTTCCAAAACAACTACTATATTCTGTTGCCCCATGAGGCCTGTGCTGATCGCAGCCAAATTTCTCACAAGGTCAACCTATTTGACATGCATATGAAGTATGCAGATGTTGTATCGGTAGATCAAACAGTTGAGTATATTCAGCAGGTGGCTGGAACCCTTAAGCCACTGGCTGCTGTGTAGGACTGACTTGGGCTTAATCTGAGGGGCATCCTGAGGCAATAATCTGTTGAAAGGATGCCCATTCTCAGATTGAGATTCAGTTTGAGAGTGAGTAGCGGACAACAACTTAAAATGGCCAGTCATGTATCGTTCACACAGAGAATAAGGTACCGAGATGTCTGCACTTAGCTTAGCGTCCCCCACTATGTTGGATAGCTTGGATGAAAGTAAGTTGCGGTTTGTGGATGTGAACGGGATCCGCACCCGCTATTATGATGATGGTCAAGGGGATCCCCTTATCCTCTTGCATGGGGGGCATTTTGGGTCTCTCTATTCGTTGGACAGTTGGAGCCTCAATCTGCCCGGCTTAGCTCAGAATTTTCGTGTGTTTGCCCTTGATAAGTTGGGGCAAGGCTATACCGATAATCCTGAAACCGACGCGGATTATACTTATGACCGATTGTTTGCCCATACCTGTGATTTTTTTAGATCCCTCAACATTGAAAGAGCCCACTGGGTAGGGCATTCTAGAGGGGCTCATTTGGCCACTTACATGGCGTTAGAACACCCGGAATGGGTGAAATCCTTGATTATGGTTGACACCAGTACTACTGCACCTGAGGTCTCTGGGATCCCATCTGGGCAGTTTTATGCAGATGTAGAAGCCGGGATCCCATCGGATGCCGATGATGGCACTATTGTGCGAGCTGAACCCAGAGCGCAGGCTTACAATTCGGATCAAATCACCGATAACTATATGGGGCGAATGGAGCAGATCCTCCAGTTACCCAAAATGAAAGAAGCTCGCGACAAAATGACTGTGCTCAATGGATCAACTTGGAACCCTAGCCTTAATCGTAAGCGAGCTGAGGTATTAGAGCGGATCGATTCATCTGAGCTACAGACCCCAACCTTGATCATGTGGGGTTTTAATGATCAGTCGGCTCCTCTGCCACTTGGAATCCAACTCTATGAAAAGTTGTGCAAAACGGTTCCCAATACCGAACTTCACGTAGTTAATGGAGCTGGGCACTATAGCTTTCGAGAACAACCTGTCGCCTTCAACAGCACACTAGCCAGCTTTTGCAATCGTTGATTGCTGAAGATAAGTAAGTAGGCGCAATTACTTTTTAGAAGGAGGGGATTCTGAGTATAGCCCCTAAGCAGGGAGATTATGGTCTCTCTCCCTGCTATCAACTTAAATTTAATTGAACCCAGCTACTTAGCAGATGTGTTCCTGCCCCTCGTCTCAGAACAGGAGCGAATAAAACCTGATTCATAGATATTTCTGCTGATGCCCTACCTCATTAGCTTCATCACATGATCCCAAAAAGTTATTACAAGTTCAGATCCAATATTTTGTGCTCGGTGCGGCTCACGGAACCTCCTTCCCTCCCCTAGTTAGAAGATAGAATCCCCAGCGGTAAACTGAGTGCAAAATGCAGTCTCAGTATGAATTATTTACCCATGCTCTCTCGCCCCCCTCAAAACCGTTTGAAGATACTACTTGCTCGGAACCAATGAATCATCAAGAAATGCTTCTTCCGCAACGTAAGTAGTCCCCTGGATCTCTTCACCCTCATCACTTTGAAACGATGGGCCTATTTTGCCTGCTTTCAGCCTCAACTATCCACCCATTCTGACTTGGGATCCCGTTGCACCAAGGCGGCCAAGGCTTCATGGGGGGTAGATTCTCCCTTCAGCACCTGATCCACCTGCTGACAGATCGGCATCGGGATCCCGGCTTGTGCCGCTAGAGCCACCACCACTGGAGCCGTATTGACCCCCTCAGCGGTACCCTCAATCTGGGTCAAGACAGTGGCGAGAGATTGACCTTGGGCTAGCCCATACCCCACCCGATAATTGCGACTGAGGCTGCTGTTGCAGGTGGCCAGCAGATCCCCTAAGCCAGAGAGACCGCTGAAGGTTTCTGGCTGTGCCCCGCGCTGGGTGCCAAATCGGATCATTTCTCTCAGCCCCCGCGTGATTAAGGCGGCTTTGGCATTGGTACCCAAGTGGAGGCCATCACAGACCCCGGTGGCGATGGCAAAAACATTTTTGAGAATACCCCCCAGCTCGACCCCTGCCGGATCAGAGTGGGTATAGAGGCGAAAGCGATGGGAGGCGAGACAGTGCTGCACCTGAGTGGCAATGGCTAGATCGGGAGCTGCGACCACGGCAGCGGCAGGCAATCCCTGCTGGATCTCTTTGGCCAAGTTAGGGCCGCTCAACACCGCCCAAGGGGAATCGGGCCGATGTTGCTGCCAGATCTGGGTGGGAGTGCCCAAGGTCTGCCGATCTAACCCTTTGGTAGCACTGAGCAGGATGGTGTGTGGGCACTGGGATCCTAAAGCTTGCGCTACGGGCTGCACTCCGGCCATCGCCACAGCCGAGATGATCAGGTCGGATCCTTCCACCACATCAGGGATCCCTTGTAGTCCCATCGCCCGATCCCAACAGCGGACCTCATGCCCCTGTTCTCGGGCCAATTGGGCCAAGGTGGATCCCCAAATACCAGTGCCCAAAACGGCGATCTGGCAAGGGGACGGACGATTGAGATCGGGCTTAGCCATAGGGTCAGGAATACTGCTCAATCAACCGGACAGCCATCTTCTGCCACTGCATACCCATAAAGCCCCAATTGATAAACTCCTCCACCTCATCTACCGAAAAGCCCAAGGCGGATCCCATGGCTTTGATCAGATCCTCTTCCTCGTCGGTGACATCGTTATTGATCACGGCCATCGCCGCCGCATCTCGCAGGATCAAGGCTCCCACCCCGCCGCGCATAGGGGGAAACTGGCTGGGATCGATCAGCTCACCCTTGATCAAACCAGCCAAGGTTTCTTCGTCTACCCCACAGCCCACGGCGATATCCGCCAAAAAAGCAGTCTCAGACTCGTCAATATCCCCGTCCGCACGGGCAACTGCTACTAACGCTTGCAGATAGAGATGCCGTTGGTCTGGGGTCAGATCGTCGTAGGAGATCATGGGGCCTCGTTCTCTAGGGATCCATTCTTGCCTCTGAGCATAGTGCCTAAGGGATCCCGGTAACAGGGGTTAGAGCCCCAAATCAGAGGCCATAAGCGCTTTGATGGCGGCAATTGCGAGAGTAGAGAAGACAGGAGGAACCTGGTTTCGGGTGACATCAGGGGGGCGTGGAAAGACCGGAGTGGGAGAGAGAGAGCCCGAGGTCAAGATGTTATTCCCGTACCGTTCTTTGCACCACGATGCGGGATCCCTCGCTCTTGAGATCGCGGCCGACCGTCCAGGCTTCAAATAACAACTCTGGGATCCCGTGGGGGATGGTGAGGCGAGTGAGGGTTTGCCAACGGTTGGTGTCTATCTGCGAGTAGTCCATCAGCCAACGCGGTCCATCAGCGATGGATTTGTTTTGACCATTGCGAATGCGGAACTTGATCCAAGGGGGCGGTGAGTCGCAAGTCAGCCGCAGGACGATATCAAGGGTGCTGCCCGCCTTAATCTGTAACGGTACCTCCACTTCGGGCTGGGGTAAGGAGGTCGGAGAGGAGGCAGATACCACGGGATCCTGTGGGCGGGCAGGAGCAGGCATCGAGGGCTGCTCAACCAGGGGTGTTGCCAAAGGAGGCTCCAGTTTGGGTCTCAACTCTGGTAGAGCCACTGGGTCGGCGGGGGCGGGTAGCGAGGTTGTGTCCCCAATTGTGGGGGGAGAAAGAGCTTCTGGTGCGGTTTCCGGAACGGGATGTGAAGAGTCTGGTTCTTCTTGCTTGATCTGCTCAGCTATCTCTGGAGATCCTGGAGTAGGCATCGAGATTGAAAGAGGTGGCAACGGCAGCTCTGCCTCAGGAGGTTGGGGTTGCTTGACCACCAGCTCAGGCTCAGTAAGGGCTGCACCTAGTTCTTGGTCTTGGGCTGGGTTGGCTTCTGGCTGAGCATCAGGGGGCAAGAAGCGAAGCAACCGCTTTAAGGAGCGGGGGGATGACTCACAAGAGAGAAAAAGTGAGGTGTCAGGAATCTTGGGGGCGTCTTCTGGCATGGGGGCTGTCTCCGCTGGGGATGGGGATCCTTCTGCCTCTGTTTCTGAAGCCAATGCACTCAGATAGGGGGCCGCATCTCGGCCTAGGTGGAGGGGAGCACTTTGGGCAGAGCGGCTAGAAAGGGGATCGCTGAGGCTATTACGGCTGGCCTTGGCCAAGGGGTTGAGCAGAGGATTCACTTCAGGCTCGGGCTCAGGGGGGGTGTGGCGGGCGATGGTAAAGGTGACGCTGGTGGGCAACTGATCATTGGCGGGATGGAGCATCAGGGTCCCCACCAGATCCTGCTGCCAAGGCCGGACGGGGAGGGGAATAGGCAAGCTGAAAACAGCAGTGCGGGCCTCCGGTGGAAATTGAATTGACCGCTGGCTCTCGTAGACCACCTCACCGGCAGAATACACCCGAGCTTCCATATCTCCAGGGCCACCAATCCGCCCTGTCAACACCACCACCTCACCGGGATCCCCTTGCAATTGATTGTGAAGCAGGGAGAAAGAGACAGGTTCTAGGGTGCTGAGCTGAGAGAGATCAGGGGCTGGCAAGGCTGGCTCGACTGGGGCTGCTGAGGTAGAGGGTTGCGGGGCATCAAGATAGTCCGTCTCACCCCAAAAGGGATCCAACTGGTCATCACTGGCCAAGTCAGGCTCGGCCTCCTGGGGATCTTGCTCATCCTCAAGATTCAGGTCATGCTCACCAGGTTGCTCGGGGCTAGCGATCTCATCCAAGAACTCTGGATCCCTGGATATAGACTCCTCAGCGGCATCTCCCTGAATCGACAGACGCAGCACATCAGAACGGGTTTCCCCGAACAGTTCAGCAATCAGATCGGCATCGTGGCAGTGAAATTCCCAAACCCCAGCCCCCAGATCCGTGGCGGGCAAGATCACCCCCACCCCTTCATCATTGGTACGGATGGAGCGACGTTCTTGCAGAGATGGAGAAACCCCAGAGGTAGGCCGATCGGTGGGGCTGGGATCCCCTGGTTGCAGATGGTGAATATCCACCGTGATGGTGAAATGGGGCTGAGGCGAACGGGCGATGATGGTGTAAGTGCCTGCGGTGAGGTTGCCACCCTCGTGGGGGACGGCTTCCCATTGATCTTGCCCATCAGCGCGAACCCAGAAGTTCATCATCGTTCTATCTCCCATTTGGCCTGTTGCAACGTTTGGGTCAGGGTCTCGATCAGTTTCGACTGAGGTAGCGTTTCCTGATGGCCGGTCTGTAGGTTTTTGAGCTGAACGGTTTGGGTCTCAGCCTCAGCATCTCCCACAATCACGGCCCACTGAGCCTGGTAGCGGTCGGCCCGTTTGAACTGTTTGCCAAACGCACTACCGCTCAAGTCCACCACTGCGGGGATCCCTTGTTGACGGAGCTGATGGGCCAGTTGCAAGGCTTGGGCTTCGGCCAAGGCTCCTCTTGAGATCATATAGACCTGTGGGTCGCTCCGATCGACCATCTGTTCCAGCGATTGCAATACCAGCACCAGCCGTTCTAACCCCATCGCCCAGCCTACTGCTGGGGTCTCGGATCCGCCCAGTTCTTGCACTAGGCCATCATAGCGACCCCCACCACAGACGGTGCTTTGGGCTCCCAATTGGGCCGACTGGATCTCAAAAGCAGTGTGGGTGTAGTAGTCCAGCCCCCGCACCAAGCGATGATCGATGTGAAATGGGATCCCGAGGTCACTGAGATGGGCCTGCACCTGCTCAAACCGTTGTCGAGAGGCGGATCCCAAGTGATCCAGTAGCTTGGGGGCATCCACCACAATCTCTTGGGTGCGCTTGTCTTTGCTATCCAGGATGCGGAGGGGATTACGCTGCAGCCGATCTTGAGAATCGGGATCCAGGTCTGCCTGATAGGGGGTGAGAAAGTCCACTAAGGCAGCTCGGTAGGCTTGTCGATCAGCGGGATCCCCGACTGAGTTGAGCAACAGCACCAGATCTTTGAGTCCTAGATCCCGCAACAGCTCCCAGCCTAGGGCAATGGCTTCGGCATCAGCGCGAGGGTCAGAGCTACCCACTAGCTCTAGTCCCAACTGGTGAAACTGCCGCTGTCGGCCCGCTTGGGGGCGCTCATAGCGAAACATGGGGCCGGTGTACCACAGCCGTTGCACATCGCCCGCCGCTTGCAGGTTGTGTTGGATATAAGCTCGCACCACTCCGGCGGTATTTTCGGGCCGCAGGGTGATCTCCACATCCCCTCGGGTGGTGAAGGAATACATCTCTTTGCCCACCACATCGGTGGCGGTGCCAATACCTCGGGCAAACAGGTCAGTCACCTCAAAGATGGGGGTACGAATCTCCCGGTAGCCCGCCCGCTGCAGATGACCTTGGGCCACCCTTTCGATGTGCTGCCAGAGGTCTGACTCTCCGGGCAAAATATCGCGTGTGCCCCGTACCGCCTGAATGTTTTGCATAGGGTGCTAGTCAATTAACAAGGTTTGCAAGGAGAGGAGTTGCCATGAGTGAACGAACGATGAATAAGAGGCTTAAGCCCCTTGCTGATCTGCCCAGTGTTAGATCTCCCCAGGAGTATCAGGGATCCCGTAATCATCCGCAAGATCACTAGGATAAAGCTTTGCTGGCCGGGATCCGGGCTAGAATCCGCACTGCTCGCTGATCTGATCAAGGGCACTGACTTCGGCAGAGGTCAACCGCCAGCCCAATGCCCCCGCATTCTCCTGTGCTTGCCCCAGCGTCTTGGCTCCTGGAATCGGCAACGCCCCTTTACAGATCACCCAGTTGAGGGCGACTTGGGCGGGGGTTTTATGGTCATGTCCCGTTCCAATCTCTTTGAGTAAGGCCACCAGAGGTTGCACCGCCTCCAGTTTGTTGCGCATCGTCACCCCCCGTGCCCCCGCAGGTGGATGCTCGGGGCTGTATTTGCCCGTCAGTAATCCCATGCCCAGCGGGCTGTAGGCGATCAGGGTGATGCCCAGATCTTGGCAGGCTTTGAGTAAGTCATTGCGTTCAGGATCCCGGCAGAGGAGGCTGTATTGCACCTGATTGGAGGCCAGAGGGATCCCTCGTTTGTGCAGGGTTTCGTGGCTGCGGCGCATCTGCTCGGTGCTGTAGTTGGAGACTCCAACCGCTTGGGTTAATCCGGCATTGACGGCATCGGCCAGGGCATTGGCCCAGACTTCTATCGAGATGGGGGGCAGCGGCCAATGGATTTGGTAAAGCTCCACCCGCGCCCGTCCCAAGCGGCTGAGGCTGTGGCGGAGGGCGGATTGGAGACTGCTGGAAGACCATCGCCACGGCACGGGCATAAATTTGGTGGCAATGGCGACGGGATTGTCAGCATGATCGCTGGCAAAGGATCCCAGGAGTTTTTCTGACTGACCCAGCCCGTAGATCTCGGCGGTGTCAAAGAAATTGATCCCGGCGTTGAGGCAGGTGCTAAAGACCTGAGCCAAATCAGCCTCGCCATAGCCGCTGCCATAGCCCCAGAAGACTTTATCGCCCCAGGCCCAGGTGCCAATCCCCAGTGGACTGATCTGAATATCGGTGTAGGCAGAATTCACGGGATGCCGGACGGCTGATAACGGACAGGACTGCAAACAGACACAATGGTTGATGAAGGAGGGAAACACAGAATAGCGACGCGACAGGGAAAGGTCGAGTGTT
>JBHJNR010000418.1:0-3530 GCA_050330615.1 Cyanophyceae cyanobacterium | reverse complement strand
CACCACAAAGGTTAGCAATCCTGGCAGCAGATCTTCCGCCGCCGCCCGCCGCCAACAGTCACGCACATGCTGATGAGCCCTGACCAGATCCCCCATCGGTCGCACCCCAAAGGCATGATCCTGCACCCCAGGGATCCCGTGGGTGGCCAGTTCTCGTCCCACATTGAGCAGCAGGTAGTCATAACTCAACCACTGGGATCCATCAGAGGTCTTGACCTCAAGCTGCTGCTCCTCCGGATTAATCTGGGTGACCCGCCCCTGCACATACTCCGCACCGTAGCGGGCCACCTGTTCTAACAGGGGGATCCTAACCAGATCCGAATCAAAGCGCCCGCTGATCAGCCGCGTCGACATCCCCGAATTGACGATGTAGGGGTAGGGGTTGATGGCAATCACCCTGGCTCGTCCCGATAACGCCTGCATTGCAGCAATTGCCCCATAGCCACAGCCCGCCAAGATCACGGTGGGTAAAGTCTGAGTCGGTTGGACAGGTTCAGCAGTGAAGACAGCAGAGACAGGCATGAGCAGGGCCATAGCGACTGCTCTATCTTCCTGAAAAGATCATGCGAATGGCGATGCCCAACATGGCCACCCCAAAAATCTTCGACAGCACTCCACTGGGCAATTCCACCGCTAACCGTGCCCCGAGCAGACTGCCCAACACAAATCCCAGGCAAATCAGGATCGCTGCCCGCACATCCACATAGCCCTTTTGGTAGTACACCCAAGCGGCAAAAATACTGATCGGGGGCAACAACAGAGCCAATGTCGTTCCTTGCGCCTGTTGCTGAGAATAGTTAAGCAGATAGACCAGGGCTGGGGTCAACAGCACGCCACCCCCAATGCCGATCAAGCCACTCATCGCTCCTGAAAATAACCCTAAGACCAGTAACAAAGCAGTCTGTGTCATCTTCTTTCCTCTCTGTCGGTATTTCTATGAGTATTTTTAAAACCCTTTGCCTCAGGCCGATGGAGGCCAAGTCCAAATTTCCCAGTCAATAGGAGTCTTATCTCATGCGCCTTAAGTGTAGAAACCCTAAGGACATAAGAACAACTGTTTTTAATTCTGGTTTTAATAGCTTTTGCTTATGGATTGAGCTGAAGCAGGGATCCCGAGGTTTGGGTGCTGTCCCAGAGCATCTGTTCAAAGGTTTGGCTGAGGCGAGATTGAAATCGCTCACGATGCTTGAGCAATAGAAAGGGGCGGGAGAGCGGGGTGAGGCTGGTAGCCGGAGGATCGGTTGAGGCCACAGACTGACTGGGCAAGACTTTGACGGGCCGCAGGCTGCCCAGTCGCAGCTCCTTCGCCACCATCAGTTCGGACAAGGCAGTTGCCCCTAGTCCGTTCTCCACCACCATTTTGACCATTTCGCCGCTATTGAGCACCAGCGCCACCTGCAACTGAGTGGGATCGATCCCCCAACGGCGCAAGGCTTGTTCAAATCGCTGCCGTGTGCCAGATCCCTCCTCCCGCATCACCCAGGCGGTGTCCAGCAACTCTTCCACACCCACCACAGCTTTGTCATACCAAGGATGAGGGATCCCTACGACAATTTGCAGTCGATCGGAGGCAAAGGGTTTCTGCTCCAACTGTTGCAGTGCATCCGGCTGAATCACCCCTTCCACCAAGGCTAGATCGTGCTGCCCCGCCAGGATCCCATCCACAATGGCATCATTGTTACCCAGCGAACAGGAGACCCGCACACCCGGATAGGCCACTTTGAAGCGACTGATCAAATGAGGTAGCCAGTAGTTGCCAATGGTGAGGCTGGATCCCAAATTGAGTTGGCCGCTTTGGAGATTATTCAGTTCCCGCAACCCCCGTTCAATCAGCCCTACTTGATCCAAGACTTTACGAGCCTCTTTTTGCAGCAGCACACCCGCCTCCGTCAATTCAATACGGCGACCGATGCGGTGAAACAGCCGCAGGCCGTAGAAATCCTCCAGCTTTTGGATGGCAGCACTGACTGCAGGTTGAGAGATATAGAGGGCAGTTGCTGCTCGGGTAAAGTGCAGGTGCTGGGCCACCGCCAAAAAGATGCGCAATTGTTCGAGGGTCATGACAAAGCCAGCGGGTGATAAAGATGAAGCCAGAGCAAGGGATCCGCTAGGGTAGAGAGGATTCTTAGGGGGAAGATTGGGCGTTATGACATGGCTACTGGCGGGCGATATTGGCGGCACCAAGACCATTTTGAGACTGGCCCATCAAGATCCAATGGGATCTGTGACCTCACTCTGGGAAAAACGTTATTCCAGTAGCAGCTACTCCAGCTTGATCCCCATTGTCCGCACCTTTTTGCAAGAGATCCCCACCGAGGTCAGGGCACAATGTCCTGACGATCCCCAGCCCCACCGAGCCTGTTTTGCCATTGCTGGCCCCGTAGTGAAGGAGACTGCTCAGGTTACCAACCTACCCTGGCAGCTCAATAGTCGAGAGCTGGCTCAAGCGTTAGACCTCAAACAGGCCCATCTGATCAATGACTTCAGTGCGGTGGGCTATGGCCTCCTCCATCTGGATCCCCAGGATCTGCACACCCTCCATCCCGGTAGCCGGGATCCCCACAGCCCCATTGCGGTCATTGGAGCGGGCACGGGTTTGGGGCAAGGGTATCTCACCTGGAATGGCGACCGCTATCAAGTCTATGCCAGTGAGGGGGGGCACACCGATTTTGCCGCTCGCACACCGTTGGAATTTGAACTGCTGGGCTATCTGCGGCAGCGGATTGGTGGGCGGGTTTCGGTAGAGCGGGTGGTTTCCGGCATGGGCATCGCGTCCATCTACCAATTTCTGTTGGATAGCGGTCGAGGGGCAGGGGCAGATGCCGAGATTGTGGCGGCTCTGGAGAAGAATGGCGACCAGGATCCCGGAGCCTTGATTTCAATGGCAGCCCAAGCCCTGCGGGATCCCGTGGCGGAGCAAACGATGGAGTTGTTTCTATCCTGCTATGGGGGAGAGGTGGGCAATCTAGCCCTGAAGCTGTTGCCCAGTGGCGGCATCTATATTGCGGGGGGCATTGCGGCCAAGAACATCAGCTTGTTGGAACAAGGAGGATTTATCGCCGCCTACCTCAACAAAGGCCGGATGCGTCCCCTGCTGGAGACCTTTTCGATTCAGGTCATTCTCAATCCTCAGGTGGGCCTGATCGGGGCGATGGCGTTTGCCGCACAAGGCGGCTGAGACACACCAAATTTGGATATGAATACTGCCCGCCTGACATTACTTCAGCCTCGCCCGCAGCCACACCGAGAGAAAGTCGATGATTAAAATTGTGGCAATGATAATAATGATCAACGCCGAAGCCTTGCCATACTGGAAGAGTCGTAGGGACGTAGACACAGCACTACCAATACCCCCTGCTCCCACCAGACCGAGCACGGCTGCCATGCGAACATTTCGATCCAGCACAAAGAGGGTGTATCCAGTTACCTCCTGGAGTACAGAAGGCCAGCCGGCATAGGCAACAGTTTGCACGAACCCTGCTCCAACCGAGGCTAATGCTTCATATCGTCTATGGGGAACCCGCTCTAAA
>JBHJNR010000417.1:0-4287 GCA_050330615.1 Cyanophyceae cyanobacterium | reverse complement strand
AACTGGCGGCAGTAACCCAGCCAGCATCCAGATGATTAAAGCAGTGCTGGATCCCTTGATCGCGATAGAGCTGTTCCTTACGATCTAGATTGGTGGTGTAGGTGCGCCCTTTGATCGAGAGATGAACTGAAGTCCATTCATAATCAACGGTGTAGTGGAGTCTGTCTTCATGATAGTGACTTACATAACAACCATCGGCCTTTAATCCTTGGCCTAGAGACTCCACGACCGCCTGTAAAATCTCGGCTTCATCAAGGCTGGATCGCACCTGTTCAGTGATATATCTCAAAGTAGATTCAAAGGCTAATGCTTCCTGTAGATCAGCTGTATGCTCCTTCACTTGTCCTTCTAGGTTTGCCGCCCAGATTTGAGATTGGCGAAACAAATCAGATTGATGAATGGCAATGGCCAGTTGATCAGCGACATTTTGCAAGAGATGGATCTCCCAGTCTTGCCAAGTGTGATAGGTTCCACAATGATGGACACACAGCAAACCCCACACAGCATCATCTTTGACAATAGGTACATCTAGGAGGGCACGAATATGGAGGCTTTTCAATAGTTTCTGATCGGAACCTGACATCTTAAATTGCTGAATATTGTCAATGGAAATAAAGGTTTCTGGACAATGCTGCTGTCCCCATATCTCTTTAAAACAGGGGTTCTGAACATGGGATCCCTGCACCACCGGCCAGCCCATACCGACTGATTCTGTAATCATGTCACCACTTCTATCCTGCTCAAGGCGACAGATCACCACTCGATCAGCCCCTAAAAGGTGGCGGACACCCTCAACTGCCCCGGCCAATATCTGATCAATATCAAGAGACTGACGGATGTTCTGGGTCAGGGTTCTTAACAGATGTTCCCGCTCCGCTTGCTGCATCAGGACTAGTTGCGCCTCTTTGCGGGCCGTAATATCCATGACAATGCCAGTAATATACTCAACTTTCCCGGTCTTACCGAGAATAGGAGCTATCGAATCCGCGACCCAAATGTAAGATCCGTCGGGTCTAACAATGCGATACTCCTTACTATCTGTTGGGGAAGTCAAGCTGAGATCTTGATCCACAATCTTCATTAACGCATCCCGATCATCGGGGTGAATGCCCTCTATCCAGCTGCTGGGATCCTGATAAAAGCTCTCACACGTTCGCCCCCAGATCTTTTCATAGGCCGGGCTGACATAGAGGGCCCGGTGATTATCGGCGCTCTTGATAAAAAACATCACATCGATTGCTTCCAGAATCTGACGCATCCGCAGCTCACTGTTTTGCAGCTCCAACTCAGCCGCTTTGCGCTCTGTCCGATCGATATAGGTGATCACCACCCCATAGCCCTTTAGGGGAATTGGAGCTGCATTGACCTCAATCCAAGCAATATCGCCATTGGGATGCAGGATGCCTTGCTCTTCGCCAAAGATGGGGCGCTGCTGCTGGAGTGCCTTCACACTGGCAAAGTCTTCTGCGGGCATCGGCCTGCCATCAGGGTAAATGATCTGCCAATCAGGCGCGTCGTAAGTTCGATCCAGTTGCTCGGAAATTGAGAGGCCCAAAATCCTCTCAGAGGCGGGGTTAACCTTGATCAAGTTGCCTGTAGCATCCGTAATCGCCACCCCAACCGGCAAGATCTCAAAGAGGGTCTGAAACATTTGCTGATCTGCTAGTAATCCTTTCTCCCGTTGGATCCGCTCAGTCGCATCCCTCAAAATCAACAAAGATTGGGATCCCTCACTTGTAGAAGAGAGAGAGTACTCCACGATCTTGCTCACCCCCTCACCCGTTAGCTCCAGCTCCCCTCGACCCGATTCCCCAGCCACCAAAACACCCAATAGTCCAGATAATTGTTGAGGAGAACTCACTAGGGATCCCCAGGTCTGTCCTACCAATGCCTCCATCGGGGATCCCAGCAGCTCAGAAGCGGCGGCGTTGACCTCCAGCAGACGGCCCTGAGCATCAGACACCACCATTGCATCCAGGGCCGCAGCCAATATCACCCGAAAAGGCTGATCGCCTAGGGATCCCATCGGTATTCTCCAATCAAGACAAAGGGAAGCGTAATATACTTCTATTTCAAGCATAGGGGTACAGCTACTTCCCGTCAGAGAAGTACACCGTTTTCTTCACCCCACCCCCACAAAACACAGTGGCCATCACTGCCCTTCCCCTTGTGTTCTGCCCTGTTATGTTCCTAGAGTAAGGATGCCCATGCATGTTACCCCAACTGTGAGTACTCTTTTAGCGGAAGATGATGCCCTCTATCGCAACTATATTCAAGGGCTGATCGAACAAAAACTACCTCAATTTGGGCCGATCTATGTGGCCAGTAATGGCTCAGAAGCCCTAGACCTTTCGACGCAGTATCAACCTGAGTTTTTATTGCTCGATATTCGCATGGCCGAAATGAACGGGATCGATGTGGCTAGGCAGGTCTGGGCCGATCGTCCTCATGTGCGAATTATCTTTTGGTCTCATTTTGCCGATGAAGTGTATGTGCGGGAACTGCACAAGATTGTGCCCCCCCAAACGGTCTATGGCTACCTCTTAAAAAACTGTTCGGATGAAAAGTTGCTCAGTGCCATTCAAGCGGTGGTCTTGGATGAGCAATGTGTGATCGATCGAGAGGTGAGGGGGGTTGATTCTCGCTCCCAAAATAAGATCACGGGTCTCAGCGATGCCGAATATGAGGTTTTGGTGGATATCGCTTTGGGCCTCACCGATCAGGCCATTGCCGCCCGCCGATTTTTGTCCCGACGAGGGGTAACCAACCGACTTCGCAACCTCTACGACAAGTTAGAAGTCAGCAACGACCAGATCGAAAGCGATGAATGGGGCACCACCTTCAGCCTGCGGGCCCGCGCCATTCGGCTGGCCTTTCAACGGGGCTTGATCAACTCTCAACTCTTGGACGAAGAGGAGCTGGAGCTAGATCGGTGGCTGAGTCGCTATCGGCTCGAACCTCTGGATTAAGTCGCCCCTGGGATCCCTCTTTCGTTCCCTATGCTTGGGATCCCGACTTCACCGCTCGGAACATGCCAAATCGACATAACCCCTGCCCAAAGGCCAACCGCATCAACAGCAGGGTCGGCACCTCCCGCAATGACTTGACAAAGCCAGGGATCCCGAATTTGACCAATCCCTGCGGGCGAATGATGCCTTGCCAGATGGAATCCAACCAGGAGGGCAAGGTCTCTTGTGTCCAATCGGCTGTGGTCACGTCCCCTTGTACCGATTCGGTAGCGGCCAACAGTTCTGCAAAGCCCTCAATGCTGGCAAACTCTGGATGTGCCCATTGATCCAACAACTGTCGCATCACCCAACCCTCCCAGAGATTGAGCGGTTGCTGACGGGCATCCCGCTGATTCCAATCCGCCACCACCAGGATCCCACCCGGTTTCAGCACCCGCATCAGTTCTTGGGCAAACACGGCCTTATCGGGCATGTGCGGCCCTGCCTCAATGCACCAGACCACATCAAAGCTATCCGCCTCAAACGATAGGTTCATGGCATCATCCACCTGAAACTGCGCCGGGATCCCGTCTGGGGTCAAGGCTTGCGCCCGTGCCACCTGACCAGGGCTGATGGTGATGCCCGTCACCTCAAAGCCATACTCGCGGGCCAGAATCCGGCTACTGCCGCCAATCCCACAGCCCACATCCAATACTGTCGTTCCCGCTGGCAAAGACTCTAACCCGCCCCACTTGACCATCTCATGGACAAAATCTGCTTTGGCCGCCAAGAAATCTTTGGCTACAGGTGGCGAACCATAGTGGCCTAAGTGGATATGCTCCCCCCAGTAGAACTCTAGGATCCCGTCTTGAGTCCATTCGTCATAGGCATTGGCCACCGAGGTGCCCGACTGATAGCGGCGAGCGGTCACAACATAGAGCAACCCCAGCCCCACCGGAACCAAAGCCAGCCACCACCAAGGACTCAAAGAAAAGGGATCCATAGCTATCACAGACAATGTGAACAAAAGTAAACCGTTTCCCTCAGTTTGACATACCTCTCCCATCACAAGGGCGAGAAAACAAAGTGCCACAATAGGGGGCGGATGTTTTTGCACAGATGCCATGCCCCCCACCGATCTGATCAGCCTTGGATCCACTGATATTCAAGTCAGTCCCCTGGGAATTGGCACCTGGGCCTGGGGCGATAAAGTCTTTTGGGGCTACGGCAGCGGCTATGGCGAGACCGATTTGGCCCAGGTCTTTAGCGCCTGCCTCGATGCCGGGATCAATTTCTTTGACACCGCCGAGATCTACGGGCTGGGTCAGTCAGAAAAACT
>JBHJNR010000416.1:0-5437 GCA_050330615.1 Cyanophyceae cyanobacterium | reverse complement strand
GACAGAGGTGACCCACTCGCAGAACTGTTCCCACACGTTGCTGCTGGAGCGACGTTGTAGAACGGTAGTCATTGAGGGACTCCTGAAGGGAGTAGGTTTACATCCATTACATTAGGCTGATTGTTAAGGAATGTCAAGTCTCTCATGTGGATATTGCGAGATAACTGAGAGTGTGAAGCGATGCCGGATCCCTGCTAGTCCTCATTATGTCCTCTGCAATGTATCCAAGCAGTCCCTTTCAACGCTCTGGATCACCTGGGTGGCTAGGTGGAGAAAGCGTTGGATGGGCGGGATCAAGTAGCGATCGTGGGTGGTCACCATCACCACCTCGCGGCTCAACACCGGATCCTCGGTTGGGCGCACCGTCAGGCCAGGATCCTCGTGGCAATGGCCCAGAGCTGATTGGGGCAATAGGGCGATCAGGGGGCTTTGTTTGACCACGCCGCGAAAGGCATCAAGGGTATTCAACTCCACCGCAGCCTTGAGAGATAGTCCCAGCTTGGCCAGATGGGATCCCACCAATGCCCGCATCGCATACCCCTCTTTGAACACTGCCTGTGGGGCAGCGGCCAAAGCCGACCAAGGCACCCGGTCGTAAACGCTGAGAGGATGATGGCGAGTCATCAATACCTGAATCGACTCCCGATAGAGGGGCTTGACCACCAGATCGGCACTGCGGGTCAGCAGGGGATTATCCATGACCAGCGCCAGATCCACCAGCCCATCCTTGAGCACCTTGAGGGCGCGATCACTGCCCAGAGCCGTCACCCGCAACTGCACATCGGGATAGTCCTGGCAGAACTGCTCGATCACGGGCGGCAATTGATAGGCAATCAGAGAATGGATCCCGGCGATACACAGCTCCGTCTGTTTGCCCTCGATCAGCTCCGTGATCGCCGCTTGGCCCCGCTGCCACTCCTGGCAGATGCGACGGGCATGGGGCAGCAACCGTTCTCCCGCCACCGTCAGCCGACAGGGGGTGGTGCGATGCAGCAGCAGGGTGCCCACATCCGCTTCGAGAGCCTGAATCTGGCGACTGATGGCCGATTGGGTTAGTTTGCTGGTGCGGGCGGTGGCCTGGAAGCTACCCGTTTCCACCACCTGGAGAAAGGTCTGCAAAAGTTCGATACGCACAGGCATCCCCAATGGGTGGTCACAGGCAGATCGTAGGGATGGGATCCCGGCCATTGTGTCAAGTGCGCTACCAAATCAAAGCTAGCGATCGGGATGGTTGCCCCCCCCTTCCGCCGGACTGGGATCCGGTGAGGTGCTGTAGCATGGCATGGGATCCGGTTGGGATAGCCACTGTCAGCAAAACTGAGCAACGCAAAACTGAGCAGCGCAAAACTGAGCAACGCAAAACTGAGCAAAGGAATCGACCAGTATGGGGCGGGAGCTAGCGGTGGCCATCATGGCAGCGGGACGGGGCACCCGCATGAAGTCTGACCTACCTAAGGTGCTGCATAAAGTGGGATCCCTGACCATCATCGAGCGGGTGTTACTGACGGTACAAAGCTTGCAGCCAGCTCACTGTTTGGTGATCGTGGGATATGGCCAAGAGCAGGTGCGGGCGGTGATCAAAGCCTCCTCTCTCATCACCCCAGTCGAATTTGTGGAACAACAGGAACAGCGAGGCACGGGTCACGCCATCCAGCAGGTGATCCCCCATCTAGAGTCATTCAAAGGCGATCTACTGGTGGTGAATGGGGATGTGCCCCTGTTGCGACCCAGTACATTGGCGGATTTAGTGGCACAGCAACGGTCACAAGCCACCGCCGCCACCGTCTTAACTGCCCAAGTCGGGGATCCCAAGGGCTATGGGCGCGTCTTTTGCGATCCGCAGCAGCACATCCTCAGCATTGTTGAAGATCGAGACTGCACCCCTGACCAGCGGCAAACCCCCCGCATCAACTCCGGCATCTATTGTTTTGACTGGCCTGCCCTGGCTCAGGTCTTGCCCAGCCTCAACGCTGACAACAGCCAAGGGGAGTACTACATCACCGATGCGGTGGGGCTGCTGGATCCCGTGCTGGCGGTGGATGTGGATCCCGATCAAGGGGAAGCAGCCGGAGATGAGATTGGTGGCATCAACGACCGGATCCAGTTGGCCCAGGCAGAAGGGATCCTGCAATGGCGGCTGAGGCGACAGTGGATGAAGGCAGGCGTGACCCTGATCGAGCCAGCCTCCATCACTCTGGATGATGGGGTGCAATTGGCCCCGGATGTGATCATCGAACCCCAAACCCATCTGCGTGGTGCCACCACGATTGGAGCGGGATCCCATATTGGCCCCGGCTGTTGGCTAGAGAATGCCGAGATTGCCCCCCACTGTCGCATCCTCTATGCCACCGTCACCGATAGCCAAGTGGCCACTGGATCGACGGTTGGCCCCTATGCCCACCTACGGCAACAGACCCAGATTGGCGAGCAGTGCCGGATCGGCAACTTTGTGGAGGTCAAAAAAACCAGCATCGGATCCCACACCAATGCTGCTCACCTCAGCTACCTGGGGGATGCCACCCTAGAAGATCATGTCAATATCGGGGCGGGCACCATCACCGCCAACTACGACGGCGTCCACAAACATCTCACCCACATTGGTCACCACAGCAAAACGGGATCCAACAGCGTCTTGGTGGCTCCCCTGACGTTGGGATCCCATGTCACGGTGGCGGCGGGATCCACGGTCACCGACGATGTGCCGGATGATGCCTTGGTGATCGCCAGGGCACGGCAGGTGGTCAAACCGGGCTGGCGGCTGGCCTCTGCCCCGACTGCGCCCGCTCCAGCAGCCCAGAAAACTGGGATCCCAGCACCCCCATTGGCAAACATCCAAGTCTATGCGCTGCGCCTGTCTCCGGGTGACGATCTGCGAACAGGGATCCAGCGAATGATCTCAGAGGCCAAGCTCCAAGCAGGCTTTGTGATCACAGCGGTGGGCAGCCTCAGTCGAGCCAGTTTGCGGTTGGCCAATCAATCTGCCTCCACGGTCTATAGCGGCGATTTTGAGATCATCAGTTTGACGGGATCCCTTTGTCAGGATGGGGTGCATCTCCATCTGGCTATCGCTGATGCTGGGGGCCATGTTTTCGGGGGACATTTGACCGCTGGCACCATCATTCGCACCACCGCAGAGCTGGTGATTGGGGATAGCCTCCACCACAGGTTTTCTCGGCAGCAGGATGCCAAAACGGGTTATCCAGAGCTTGTGATTGAGTTGCTAGGCTGACTGTCAATGTCAAACCCTGTTCGGGGAGGGATCCCAGCGAACTCGATGCACCAACGCCACCACTTTTTCCAGGAGAGCCCTGTACTTAAAGGCTATCTGTAGGGAAGTTGAAGCAACAGAAGCTGAATCGCTCATAATAAGGGAAGTGGTTATAAATAGCGGGCATTATTGAAGGCGTGTAAAAAATTATGATACCAGTCAATGAAGCTCAGCAGCAGTTGCAAGATTTGATCGATTCGGTAAGCCAGTCGCATCAACCCATCATTATTGCTGGACAGAACAGCAATGCAGTATTGCTTTCTGAAACTGATTGGGAATCAGTACAAGAGACCCTATATCTTCTTTCAATTCCAGGAATGAGAGAATCGATTCGGGAGGGATTAGCAACACCGATTGAGGAGTGCAATCGGGAGTTAGAGTGGTGAGTTGGAATTTGGTTTACACCAAGCAAGCACAGAAAGACTCCAAGAAACTGGCTTCTAGTAATTTGAAAGATAAGGCGCAAGCTTTGCTTGATGTCATTCAAACTCATCCGTTTCAGAATCCACCACCTTATGAGAGATTAATCGGGGATTTAGAAGGCACCTACTCGCGTCGAATCAATATTCAACATCGTCTTGTGTACGAGGTCATCGAATCTGAGAATACGGTGAAGATTTTGCGGATGTGGACGCATTATGAGTAGCGTTTTTAACGTAAGTTTTCTGGGACTTCTGCCTCGTATTCAGGGCTTTCTAAACCAGCCTTTTCTCCAGAAGATATACACCTCAGCCTCCGCAATTAAAACCATCAACAGTATAGATAGGGGATAGCCCCAATACCAATTTAACTCCGGCATATTGAACGGAGATCGGTCGGGGTTAAAGTTCATGCCATAGATTCCCGCCACAAAGGTGAGGGGGATAAAAATAGCCGAGATCACCGTCAACACCTGCATGATCTCATTCATGCGATTGCTGACCGCTGATAGGTAAACCTCCATCAAGCTGCTAGCCAACTCCCGATAGGTTTCCACCATATCGAGCAGTTGAATGATGTGGTCATAACAATCTCGCAGATAGATTCTCACCTCAGAACTAATTAAGGCATTGCCATTGCGAATCAAGGTATTGGTCAGATCGCGATGAGGCCAAATCACCCGCCGCAGCGACAGTAAATCACGCTTGAGTTGATGAACTTTATCCAAAGTTTGCGGGGTGGGGTTAAGAATCACCTCGTCTTCAAGTTCTTCAATCCGTTCGCCAAACTCTTCGAGAACGGGAAAAAAGGAGTCAATGATCGTATCCAGAAGGGCATAAACCAGATAATCGGTGCTCTGCTGACAAATCACACCTTTTTGGGTCTTGATCCGATCCCGAATCGGTTGAAAGGGATCCAAAGCTGGATCCTCTTGCATCGTCAGGAGATACTGCCGCCCCATAATCAGACTGATTTGGCTAAAAGTCAGCTCCTCCCCCTTCAGGGATGCCCGCCGACAAATCAAGATCAGCTGCTGATCGTATTCCTCCACTTTGGGCTGTTGCGGCACATTGACCACATCTTCTAAGGCCAGCGGGTGCAAGCCAAACACCTGACCGACTTGCTGCAAAACATGTTCGCTACCCAAGCCTTGCAGATCGATCCAGGTGGTGGAGGGGGAAGCCAGAAAGGGCACACACTCTTGCGCCGAGGTGATAGTCCGTTCCTGTGCCTGCAGGTGGTTGTAATCCAAGAGGGTGATGCGCGGCTGAGGAGCATCAGGGTCAATGTCCAGGGTACCGGGCATATCTCCCGGATCGTCGTAGTAATAATCCACATAGGATTCGTCGTCGTCATCCGGCACGATGGCGAGGGGCAGTGGGTTCCACTGGACAGTTGACATAAAGGATCCCCGATCCCGCTACCGGGCCAAAGAGGGTGCCCTCTAATCTTGCATCAGGATCCCTGGGGGAAGGGAACCCCACAGAACTCAGGATCCCTTTTCTGGGCCAGATCACAACCAGTAGCACAACACGATTGGAGAAAAATGATAGATTTGAGCGCTATGAGCCACTATCAAGAGATTACAAAAGCATTGATGACTTATTGTATCAACTCAAGCGACTCTCAAGTTGTGAAGGCATCAGAGTTCGGCTTACAGTGGAAATTAGAAAAACTACAGCCCTGTATCGTTAGCATTGCCAATGGGGGATACTGCCATGTCTCAGGTCTCGTCCACGGGATCCCTCG
>JBHJNR010000415.1:0-2222 GCA_050330615.1 Cyanophyceae cyanobacterium | reverse complement strand
TTATGGGGAGCGAAAGCAAGACTTGGCTGCTTTTTTGGCTCAGTCAGAGCAGTGGCAACCCCAGGATCCGGTGGAGTTGGCCGCAGTGGGATCCCTGCAAACCTACCAGCGGCTGACCCGAGGGCAAGCGGCGGCAAACATTCGGCTGGACATGCTGGAACCGATGGCAGTGGCCCTGATGGAAGGGGACTTTGACCCCTTTTCTCGCCAATTGTCAGCCTGGACCTTGTTGCGGCAGCAGTCCACCCTCTTGGATCCCGAGTTGGATCAGCAGCAGCAAGTTTTGGAGAGACGTCTGCAAGAGCTGACCGTTGCAGAAGACCCAGATACCCCAGATCAATCCGATCACATCCAGGGATCCCTGTTGTTGCACTATCAACTGGCTATCTTGGCCTTGGCCCGCCTGGATGCTGCCACCGCCCAGAAGGCCTTTGATCAGGCAGCAATCTTGGATCCCGGCAACACTTGGCATGCCGGATACTCGGCTTTGATGCGTTTCCTGTTCACCTACGATCTGCCCGACTGGCAGCAGCAGATGCAGAACCTCTTGCTGCCCCTGACGGAGAACGATCTACTCTGTGGCCTCAGCTCTGGGGATCCAGCCTATTGCCAATGGTTCCGGCAAGAGGGGCTGTTATGAGGGGAACACCCATCAGGATCCGGTTGCTGCGGTCAGCCAGCCTGCCCCCAAGAGAACACTGATGGACAAAAAGGCGGCGGCAACTGTCCAGGTGGCACGGTTGAGGCTTTGTTCGGCGGTTTTGGAGCTGGAAAAAAGCTGAGACTGTCCGCCAATGCCCCCCAACCCATCGCCCTTGGGGCTATGCAACAGCACCAACACGATCAACAACACTGCTGAAATTGTCCACAGAATCTCGAAGAAGGCTACCATCGGATCAGGCTCAAAAAGTCTTTTAGTTCTTCTAGGATACTGCTTTGGGTTAAACCTTGTCCCGCCCGCAGCCCTAGGACTTGGCGACGTTCAGGTGCCAACGCCGCAAAGGGGTTTAATCTCTTGACCTGAGCTACCTAGATTCCCAAAGACAGATTCCCAAAGACAGATTCCCATAGATAGGTAGAGAGCTCCCCGATCAGTCAGAAGGACTCAACACCCAGATCTTTACACTCAGACTGCCTGATCCCGCCTCTAAATAGTGAGAAGGTGACTGAAAGTTTTCATCAATTAGTATCGTGGTCGCCCGCCATTGCAACAATCAGCCATTAGACTTTGGGTGGCAGCAACAGTTAGATAACGTAACCGACCTATGCGTGACCCTTCTACCCTTGAGCCACCAGCCTCGGAGGCAGACCCTCATCCCTCTTCCCCTCAAAAGCCGACCGGCAAGTCCCATCGCTGGGGCTGGATAGCAGGAGCCGTGGTGCTGATTTCGCTAGGGGTGGGCTCTTGGCAAGCGGTCAAAACATGGCAACGGTCAGTTGCACCTGTTGGGGGACAAGAGTTTCTGCGGGTGGAAATTCCCGCCGGGGCAGGCACCACCCAAATTGGCCAAATCCTGTATCAAGAAGGGGCCATTCGCTCCCTGTGGGCTTGGCGGATCTGGATGCGAACCTTGGCTCGTGAGTGGGTCTTGCAGGCGGGCATTTATGATCTAGACCCCAATCGCTCCATGATGGAGGTGGCCACCCAGCTACAACAGGGATCCACCGTTCAGGAAACCTATACCATTCCTGAGGGCTGGCGCATTGAGCAGATGGCGCAGGCATTAGCCGAACGGGGGTGGTTCTCAGAACAGGCTTTTCGATCCGCCGCAGAGCAGATCCGCACTGAGGTGGAGTGGATCCCAGCTGAAGCCCCCTCGCTGGAGGGCTACTTATTTCCTGATACCTACAGGATCCCATTGGATCTATTAAGCCCCTCTGTGACCGAAGATCAGCGGGCGCGAGGGGTGATCATGCAGATGTTGAACCAGTTTGCCGTCACAGCCCTGCCCCTCTATCAAGACAATCAATCGGGAGCCAATCCCGCCTCCCTCAGCCTGCACGAGTGGGTGACGCTGGGCAGTATTGTGGAGAAAGAATCCGTCCTCCCCGAAGAGCGGCAGTTGATCGCCGGGGTCTTTGTTAATCGCCTCCTGGCCGGGATCCCGTTAGGGGCAGATCCGACCGTGGAATATGGCCTTAATATCCGCCAAACCCCTGATCGTCGCCTCACCTATGCTGAGGTGGGAACCCCCCATCCCTACAACACCTATATCAATGTA
>JBHJNR010000414.1:0-12217 GCA_050330615.1 Cyanophyceae cyanobacterium | reverse complement strand
GGTGATCTCTGCCTCTGAAGGCTTGGAAATGCGGATCCCTGGGGATGAGGAAATCACTCATAGTCATGGGCATTCTGACGAGCACGGTCATGACGACCACGATGACGAGCATTCTGACGAGCACGCCCATGACGACCACGGCCATGGGCATTCTGAGGAACACGCCCATGACGACCACGATGACGAGCATTCTGACGAGCACGCTCATGACGACCATGAACACGCCCACGACGGGGATCCACATTTTTGGACAGATCCCAGGCAGGTGATGAGCTATGTAGAGACTATCCGCGATGGCTTGAGTGAGGTGGATCCAGCTGGTCAAGAGGATTTTGCTGCCAATGCCGCCGCCTATCTAGCAGAATTGGCTGAGCTGGATGCTGAAGTTGAGGCTCTCGTCTCCGGGATCCCTGAGCAGGATCGGCTGCTGGTGACGGATCACGATTCGCTGGGCTATTTTGCCGACCGTTATGGGTTTCGCGTGGTGGGGGCGGTGATTCCCAATTTCTCCACAGGCGCATCCCCATCGGCCCGCGAATTGGCCGGATTGATCGATATCATCAATGACACGGGAGCACAGGCAATCTTCACGGACTTGGCCAGCAGTACGCAAATCGCTGAGCAACTGGCCGCTGATTTAGGGATCCCTTTGGTCTACCTCTACACCCACTCCATCACATCACCGGATGGGGAAGCGCCCTCTTATATCGAGATGATGCGCTATAACGCCAGGGCAATTGTGGCAGCACTGGAATGACCTGTTCACAACAGTCTCATGGCAATGGATTGGGCTTGGATCCCCCTAGTCTGGAGCTGGTGAGGGTGACGCTGGGCTATTCCCAAGAGACGATCTTGACTGAGGTATCGCTACAGATTCCAGCGGGATCCCTGGTGGCGGTGATCGGGCCAAATGGCGCGGGCAAGTCCACCTTGTTTAAGGGATTGACGGGCCTGCTGACACCGATGCAGGGATCCATTGCCATCCACGGTCTGCCTCTGGGGCACCATCGCCATTGCGTTGCCTACGTGCCGCAGCGCGAAGAAGTCGATTGGCGATTTCCGGTCACGGTCTGGGATGTGGTGATGATGGGCCGCCATAGCCATCGCAGCCGATTTCAGGCTCCCTCTCGGCAAGATCGATCTCAGGTGATGGCCAGCCTCGATCAATTAGGGATCCTTCCCTTGGCTCATATGCGGGTGGGAGAATTGTCGGGCGGGCAACAGCAGCGGGTGTTTTTGGCTCGGGCACTGGCTCAGGATCCCCATATCATCTTGATGGATGAGCCGTTTACCGGGGTGGATCTGGCTACCCAGGAGGCGATGCTGACGATCTTGCATGACCTCCATCAACAGGGCATCACAGTATTGGTGTCCAGCCATGATCTAAGCCTTGCTGCTACCCGATTCAAGACCGTGCTACTGCTCAATCGTGGGGTGGTAGGCTATGGATCCCCAGAGGCTATCTTTGTCCCTCATCTGCTGCGAGCGGGCTTTGGATCCCAGGCGGTGGTCTTGCCCAATGGCGGCATCATTGCCAGCGGCGGAACGGATCCCACCCGGTTGCATGGCTGAGTTACTCTTTGAGATCACCCCTGACGAGAACCGTTGAAGATGTTGGATTGGTTGTTAGATCCCTTGGCCTATGGCTTTATGCAGCGGGGTCTGTTGGCCTCTGTAATGGTGGGTCTGCTCTGCTCG
Organism: Cyanophyceae cyanobacterium; assembly: GCA_050330615.1. Lineage (GTDB taxonomy): Bacteria > Cyanobacteriota > Cyanobacteriia > Thermostichales > Thermostichaceae > JAAUUM01. The sequence continues at coordinate 10,519 of JBHJNR010000414.1, read as the reverse complement.
GTGGTGGGGTGTTATGTGGTGCTGCGGGGCATGGCCTATCTGGGGGATGCCATTGCTCATGCGGTGTTGCCGGGGGTGGCGGTGTCCTATTTGTTGGGGGCCGATCTGACGCTGGGGGCGATGATAGCGGCGTTTGGGGTGGCTGCTGGCATTGGCTGGCTGAGTCGGCAGGGCAAACTACGGGAAGATACCGCCATCGGCATCGTCTTTGCAGCCTCGTTGGCGTTGGGGGTGGTGTTGATCAGCACCATTCGCACCTATGCCCAAGATTTGACCCATATCTTGTTTGGCAACGTGCTGGGGGTGAGCGCGGCAGATCTGTGGCTGGCCGGGATCCTAGGCTGTGGGGTGCTGGCGGTGGTGGTGGTGTTTTATCGAGAGCTGATGCTGATCTCGTTTGATCCAGTCTTTGCCGCCACGCTGCGGATCCCAACCGAGCGATTTCGGGTGCTGTTGTTGATGCTGTTGGCGGCGACGGTGGTGGTGTCGATGCAGGTGGTGGGGGTCGGGCTGGTGACTGCCATGCTAGTCACCCCTGGGGCGACGGCCTATTTGTTAGTCCGGCGATTGCCCCAGATGATGCTGCTGGCAGCGTTGATTGGCATGGGATCCAATGTGGTGGGGCTGTATCTGAGCTTTTATGTGAATGTGGCGTCAGGGGCGGCGATGGTGTTGACAGCGACCAGTCTTTTTTTGCTGGTGTTTTTGTTTGCCCCTAAGCAAGGCCAGGTTTGGCAGTGGTTCAGTCACCGCTGACTAGCCTAAGCTTATACTGCCATGTGCAGCCTGAAGGTGAGGATCCCCGCTCAAGCCCAAACCAGCCCGGGGGGATCAGTAGCCTATCCCCGCACCTGCCCCTGCTGCATCTGGCTGACCAAGGTAGGCATCGAGTCGGCGGGATCCAAGCACTTGAAGCCCACACACACCAGTCCGGCATACCCGTTCTCACCCGTCACCTCATCAGACCCATCAGCCCCATCAGACTCTGTGGCAAAGATGGCAGTGGGCCAAAAGCCCTGTTGGATTCCGTGGATCTGAGCTATCGGCAGGGTGACCTTGAGCACGTTTTGGTGCCAGTCCAAGGCCGCGAACAAGCTGGGGCAAGACCGGGGTTGGCTGCGCATCATTTGGCCAAACACCCGGAAAGACCGTTCGGCTCGATCGAGGAAGGTGAGATCATCCGTGAGGTAGGTCAACCGGAGCAGATTGGTGATGGCAATGCCATTGGCCGCCGGGGTGGCATTGTCTTGAAACTCTTTTTCCCGCACCAACAATTCGCTGCTGTCGCTGAGGCTGCTGACAAAATACCCCCCAGAGTCTTCATCCCAGAGCTGTTGATTCATTTTGTGCTGAAAGTCGATGGCCTGATCCAGCCAGAACTGAGGTGAGGGATCCCCTACCAAGGTAAGACTGGCCTGGTGGACATCCAGCAGGGCCTTGATCAACAGAGCATAGTCCTCTGACTTGGCTGAAACTGCTGGGATCCCGTCATAGTTGATCCGGAGCAGCTGGCCTTGGGGAGATTGCTCCTTGAGAATAAACTGCAACGCCCGCAGCGCCAATTTGAGATAGTCCATCTGCTCAAACACCACCGCAGCCCGGGCCAACCCCGATATCATCAGGCTATTCCAGGCCACGATCATCTTGGTATCGGTCACAGGTGGGATCCGACCCATCCAGGGATGTTGACGAGCCATATCAGAGGTGACGGCTGGGGGAAAGGGATCCTGGGGATCATGGTCGCCATAGCGCAGGCCAAACAGCACCCTAAGCGCCTCCTCAACGATGGGATCCATGGCTCCTGATTGTTTGCGTTGAAGGACGATATGCCCCGGTCGGTCAGGAAAGTTGCCCTTGACGGAGATATCAAAGGCTTTTTCCAGCTCGTCAAACTGCTCGCCACTGAGATGCTCTTGGATATCCGCCAGAGTCCAGATATAAAACTCTCCCTCTTCGGGCTCAGCATCATCGGGCTTGGCCAAGCTATCGGCATCCTGGGAGGCATAAAAGTAGCCCGCTGGAGCCGTCATCTCCCGCCGTAGCCACTCCACCGTCAGTTGTACCGACCGCTCGATGGCCTGATCCTGGATCCCTGTGGCCCACAGATCCGCCAAAAACTCAAGAATCTGGCCATTGTCATAGAGCATCTTCTCAAAGTGGGGCACCGTCCAGGTGGGATCCACGGTGTAGCGGTGAAAGCCGCCCGCCACATGGTCAAAGATGCCGCCTAGGATCAGATCTTGGCCCCGTTGCTGGGCCCGTTGCCAAGCATCGTTCCCGTCGATGAAAGCACCGTCACCCTTGGGCTGGGCTTCTGTTCCCCCTGAATGCTCTGACTCTGATGGGGGATGAAAGCGGCTGGCCCGCAGAGCCAGTTGGGCATAGGGCATCATGGGAAATTGCTGCCGGGATCCCTCGCGAGAGACCAGAGGGATGATCGCCCCCAACCCCGCCCCCAGATGATCGACTGGGATCTCGGTACTGGGGGACAACTCGCTGATGGTGTGGAGGGCATCTAACAATTGCTCTTTGTGGCGGGCCAATCGGTCTTTGTCCCCGTCATAAAACTGCCGGATCCGCTGCAACACCTCCAAAAAGCCCGGTCGGCCAAAGCGCGGCTCCACGGGGAAATAAGTCCCCGCATAGAAGGGCACCCGATCTTGCGGCGTCAAAAACACGTTGAGGGGCCAGCCCCCCTGACCGCTCATCAATTGCAGCGCCTGCATATAAATACTGTCCAGATCGGGGCGTTCCTCTCGATCCACCTTGATCGGGACAAAATGCTCATTCATAAAGGCGGCAATCGGCCCGTTGGAGAAGGCTTCCCCCTCCATCACCGTGCACCAGTGGCAACTAGAGTAGCCAATGGATAAGAACACAGGCTTGTTTTCGGCCTCGGCTTTTTCCAGAGCTTCCGGACACCACGGCCACCAATCGATCGGATTATGGGCGTGCTTGCGCAAATAAAGGCTCTGACAATCGGCAAGACGGTTCGCCATAAGTCCTCAGGATCCTGTTTTTCCACCATAGCGAATTCTGGGATCCCAGGGATCCGCAGTCGGGGGCCTGGCGTGATTCACGGGCTATCAATCAGCGGGCTTTTGCCAACACCAGACACAGCCCTGCACCGGCTGGGATGCCTCCAATCGCAACGTAAAGAGTTCTGAACAGCTCTCCTGCAATCCATGACTAGCCCCCAATTGGCACAAATAGCTGGGGCTGTGGGCATAGCGACCCGTTTTGGATCCCAGGGTGTAGTCCTGCTCAGGCAGACCCTGTTCGGTGGTGATGGCCAGGATCCCACCGGGGGTCAAAGACTGGGCACACGCGGCAAAACTCTGGCTCAGATCGCCGATATAGATGAAAACATCCCCCGCCAAGATCAGGTCAAAGCTTTGCTCCGTCCGCTGCAAAAACTCCAACAGATCCATCTGAAACAGGTGGTCATAGATGCCCTTGTCATGGGCCTGCTGGATCATGCGGGCAGACAGATCCACCCCCACCAACGACTTAACCCGCCCTCGAAACAGGGATCCCACCAATCCGGTGCCACAGCCCAGATCGAGACCATTACTAAAGGTGCGGTTTGGCCCCGCCACCGCCGTCACCGCCTGGACAAGCCGCTCATGGCCTCGGTAACCCAACGTCCTGACCGAATGGGCCTCGAAGACTGGCGCATAGTCATCAAACAAACGACTCACCCAGTCCGGCGGGGTTTTGGTGGGGGCGGGCAACACCCTCAACACCGACAACATATAGCGGGCATCCCCATGATCGGGCTGCAATTCCAGCACCTGCTCAAACCAGGGAATCGCCTCCTCTGTCCGCTCCAGCTTCCAAAAGCACAAACCCAGCTGATAGGGCAGATCGGGATCCCCGGCTCCCCGCTCCAACGCCGCCAGATAGTGCCCAATCGCCTGATCGAGGATCCCTTGGGCTTGCCGCAGATCCCCCAGGGCTGCCTGAGCCTCCACCTCTTTGGGATCCAGCTTGATGGCCCGCTCCAAGATGCTCAAGGCCCGTTCTCGCTCACCCCGTCGCCGCAATAGGATGCCCAGGTGAGCATGAAACAGAGCTGATTGGGGCTGGCAGATGATCGCCTGCTGAAACTGCACCAGGGCTCCGGCCAAGTCCCCCCGCACCATGGCCAGTTGCCCCTGCAAATCATGGGCGATGCCTTGCTCAACCGGATCCAAACGTCGGGTGGTGACCAGAGCTTGCAACTGAGTCTCAGCCTGTTCCCAGTTGCCTTGGATAAGAGCTTGCTGAGCCTGCTGGAGGGGGGACTCTAAATCGGGACGGTTGCCAAAGCCTTTTGCTGCCACGGTAGATGATGCGGGATAAAGGGATCTCGACCAATCTAGCGGATTGGGGGGATCATCCTCACCCCTGGTTGAGCCTTAGTCTATTTTGGGCACCAAGCTTTCAGGGAAGCGCTTAGTCCAATTAAGCCATTCTACCCAAATGGCTCAGCAATAATGCGTAAAATATACGGATAGGTACCATTTCCCCGTAATTTCACCATAGTGGAACTACTATTGATCTTGAGGTTCGATATACCTGTTAGGAGCCTCGAGTATGCCATGAAACACTTTTCCTTTGCTCCTGCCGCCCCAACCAGCCTCGAACAAACTACTGATCTCAAATCTCATCTGGCTACGATCTGGAGCACCTTACGCCTACTCTTGCAGTCGCAACTGGATGTCAAATCACCCCAAGGACAGGAGTTAGTTGCCAGCAGTATCGAAAGCACACTCTATCTTCTATCGCTTCTAGACAGCCCCTCTGCTGAGGATAGAGCGGTCTGTGATAGCCTGGCCAGCCAGATGCTGGCAGCAGACCTAAAGCAGGCTCTCCCGACGGGGCGTGTTCTGCTCCATTATCAGCCGGTGTTTGACCTAGGGGAGTTCTCACAACAGGAGCCCACCATCGTTGGGGTAGAGGCATTATTGCGCTGGCACCACCCCGTTCGGGGGTGGATCCCCCCCAGTGAGTTCATTTCAGCGGTAGAGTGTACGCCATTTATCTATGAGCTAGGTGCATGGGTATTACGGGAAGCCTGCCTCCAGATGCAGCAGTGGCACCAACAGGGCTGGGGATCCCTGCGGTTAAATGTCAATGTGTCGGTGCGGCAGTTGGAACAGCCTGACTGGGCCGATCAAGTAGCAACGATTTTGGCAGCAACAGGCTTGGCCCCAGACTGTCTAACCCTAGAACTCACCGAAAGTATAGCGGCCCAAGACTTTAAGGCAACCAGCCAGCAGTTAGCAACGCTACGTTCTCTTGGGATCCAAATTGGCCTTGATGACTTTGGCACCGGCTATTCCTCTCTCAGTTGTTTAGATCATTTACCTCTCGATACCCTCAAGATTGATCGCTCGTTTGTCTCTCAAGAGCGGTGGGAAATTCTCAAGTTTATTGTGCTATTGGCATCAAAAATGGGGTTGACGGTGGTAGCAGAGGGTATCGAAACCTGGGAGCAGCTAGAAAATCTGAGGAGCTTGGGCTGTGGTCTGGGGCAGGGCTATCTCTTTTCTCCCCCCTTAGCTCCCCATCTTTTGGAGCGATTGCTGAAAAAGTCAGAGCCAGAGCCACCCCGATTGGGTGAGATTACCACCCCGCTAGCTTACTGGAGATCTCTCCTGGAGGGGCTTACTCCGTTACCTTCTCTCCATACACACATGTGCTCCTGTCAGTCTCTTCCTGCTCTTCCTGAAGAGGTATTGTGCGATTTGTGCTGAATACAATCTACCCCTCTTTTGTCACTTACAGGGATTATGACGAACCTACGTCATTTCAGCCTAGAAGATATCAAGGTTTGCCCCCAATTTGACAAAAGAGGACTACCCTAGAAAAACTAAGACAAAACTATGATGACGCTTGAATTCTCCAACCCCCGTCTAGACCTACCTGCTTCCCTGCCACTCACAGGATATGCTTCTCTGAGCGATCTATTGGGGAAACTGAGCACCGAGCGATTTTCGGGCCGCTTGGATGTGAGAAAGGCCCGCACTAAGCAGGGCTGGAGTCTCTATTTTTGTGTGGGTCGGCTGGTCTGGCAAGCAGGGGGAACCTCAGGATCCCAGCGGTGGCGGCGGCTGCTATCCCGCTATTGCCCCAATCTCGAAGCAGAGAAAGTCCAGCACTTGGCTATCCCCACCGCCCGCATCCGAGACTATGCCCTGCTGGCAGGACTCCGGGAACAAGACCATATCGACCGTACCCAGCTGATCTCCCTTGTGGAGGACGGGCTACAGGAGGTGCTGTTTGACGTGCTGCAAGAGGCAGAGGGCAATCAGCTGGTGCAGTATCGGCTCGATCCAAAGGACGGACTGTCTACCCCCTTGACCTTAATTCCGGTGGATTCTATCTTGGCCAAAGCTCAACAGGCTTGGCAAAACTGGAAACAGGCTGGGTTGGCGGCGGTCTCACCTGATGAGATGCCCCAGATTAACAGTCCAGACTTGTTAGAACAACAGGCCCCTCAAGACTTTCCCCTGCTCCAGCGATTGATCAATGGTCGCCGCAGTATTCGGACATTGGCCCTCAAGATGCAGCAGGATATGATCCCGTTGGCTCAAATGCTCAATGGTTATGTGTCAGTGGGAATCATGAGCTTTGTGGACCAATGGCCTGCCTCACCCCCTCTGCTTCTGGACGAAGGTAACCCTACAACTGAAATCCTCCAGGAGCCGATACCTCTTCAGATTCCATCCAGGCCGCGCCTAGAGTCGCGCTTTCCTAAGGTGATCTGTATTGATGACAGCCCCTTGATCTGCTCCACAATGGAAGGGATCCTGATGCGCCAGGGTTATCGGGTGCAGTCGGTACAGGATCCCTTGCTGGCCATCCCACTGTTGGTGCAGGAGAAGCCTCATTTGGTGTTTTTGGATCTGGTGATGCCGATTGCCAATGGCTACGAGATCTGTGCCCAGATTCGCCGTATCTCAGCTCTCAAAGGGATCCCTGTGGTCATCTTGTCCGGCAATGATGGCTTGGTGGATCGGGTGCGGGCCAATCTAGCCGGGGCAACCGATTTCTTATCCAAGCCCATCAATGCTCAGCAGGTGCAGTCGATTCTCAGCAAGTATGTGCCGATTCCTGCGGAGTAGGTAGAGGGGGGTCTTCTCTCAGCCAAAAGCCCAAGTCCCCTTTATCGATCTCGGTGGGTAAAGGCACGACCTTGAGGGCCACTATAGTCCGCCACAATCTGTCCGGATCCCTTGAGCCGATAGGTATAGGTCACCAATCCTTCGATTCCCACGGGGCCACGGGGAGGCATCTTTTGGGTGCTGATGCCCACCTCAGCCCCAAACCCATAGCGGTAGCCGTCTGCAAAGCGAGTGGAAGCATTGTGAAACACCCCTGCCGCATCCACTCCATCCAAAAACAGGTCTGCCACTGCAGGATCCTGAGTCACAATCCCTTCTGTATGCCGGGATCCATAGGTCTGGATATGATGCATGGCCTCAGCCACATCAGCCACCACCCGAATCGCCAAGATCAGATCTCCGTACTCGGTCGTCCAATCTTCGGGTGTGGCGGGCTGGGCGGCAATCCACTGACGGGTTTGATCACAGCCACGAAGTGTGACCCCTTGGGCTTGTAGCGCCGCCGCCACTGCGGGCAGATAGGTAGGCGCGATGGCCTCATGAACCAGGAGGGTCTCGATGGCATTGCAAGCCGCTGGGTATTGGGTCTTGGCATCCACCGCCAGCCGGATCCCCATCTCCACATCCGCTGCCTGATCCACATAGAGGTGACAGAGGCCATCCGCATGGCCCATGACTGGGATCCGAGTGTGGGTCTGGATGTAGCGGACAAACTCATTGGATCCCCGAGGGATAATCAGATCCACCACATGATCCAACTCCAGCAGGGCGCGAATTTCTTCGCGGGTGGTGAGCAGTTGCACACAATCCAGTGGGAAACCAGAGATCTGACTCAGGGCCTGATGAATGATAGTCACCAAAGTCTGACAAGACTCTAGGGCTTCGGATCCCCCCTTGAGCAAAACGCTATTGCCGGTCTTGATGGCCAGCGACACGATCTGGGTGACGGCATCGGGGCGAGATTCAAAGATGATGCCCAACACCCCCAGAGGACAGGTGCGGCGTTCCAAGATCAGCCCTTCGTCCAGCTCTCTGACAAACTGGGCCTGACCGACTAATTCGGGTAACTTCTTCACATCCCGAATCCCAGCGATCATGGTGGCCAGCTTTGACTCGGTCAATTGCAGCCGGGCATAGGCAGATGGGGTGAGGTCTTGGGCCGCCACCATGATCTGGGCTCGCTCCAGATCCCGCTGGTTAGCCGCCAAGATCTGGTCTTGGTGGGTGGTCAGCTCTTGGGCAATCAGATCCAGCGCTAAGTTGCGGGTGTCTGTTGGTAAAGAGGCCAACACCTTTGCCGCTGCACGACTGGCCTCCGCTTGCTGGGTCAAGGACGTAGATTGCCGGGGAAGGGAAGTCACCATAGACCGAGCACTGTCACCAGTGGAATGAGCTGATTGTTTAAGATAACCCGAGAACGGGATCCCTGCGTATTACCCCCCCAAAGCGAAAAAAGGGATCCCCCACAAGTGAAGGATCCCGGTACACAATCAACAGTATCTACACGACCACAACCGTTTGCTCCACATACTTGCTGATCACCTCACGGTATTGGCTCTTGGGCTTGACCCCCATCATCTGCTCCACCAGCTCTTTGTTTTTGAAGAACTGGATGGTGGGGGTGCCCGTGATGCCACCCGCTTCAGCGATATCGGGATCCACGGTGATGTCTACTTCGACGGTGTGGATCTGACCCTCAAACTCCTCAACCAGCTTGTCCAGCATGGGCTTGAGGATGTGGCAAGGCCCACAGGTGGGGGAAGTATATTTCACCATCAGCAGCCGTTCGCTCTCGTGGTAAAGGCGGCGCAAGGCATAGCCCCCCTGATGCTTGGTGGAGGACAGATCCAGGCTGTCTTCTTCAGCCCCAAAGTCTGCATCGGCGATTTCTGAGTCATCAGCACTGGCTTGAGGGGTTTCACCTTCAACCACAGCTGTGGGTTCGGACGCAAACTCTTGGGCCAGGCCATGCTCAGAGAGCCAGCGTTCCGCCAACATCGCCGCCATACAACCCGTACCTGCTGCGGTAATGGCCTGCCGGAATTCATGATCCTGAACATCGCCGCAGGCAAATACTCCTTCCAGGCTGGTGGCAACGGAGTCGGGCTGGGTGACGATATAGCCGATCTCATCCAACTGGAGCTGATCCCCAAAGATCTGGGTATTGGGGGTGTGGCCGATGGCGTAGAACAGTCCGCCCGCTTCGATGACGCTTTCTTCGCCGGTTTGATTATTCTTAACCTTGACCCCAGTCAGGCGGGTGTCATTGCCAACCACATCGACCGCTTCGGTATGCCAATGCAGGGTGATCTTGGGATGATTGAGCACTCGATCCTGCATCACTTTGCTGGCCCGCATCTTGTCCCCCCGCAGCAACATATGCACCTGGGATCCAAACTTGGTCAGGTAGACGGCTTCCTCAGCGGCAGTGTCACCACCACCGATCACCACCAGCTCCACCCCTTTGAACATCGGCATGGCCCCATCACAGATGGCACAAGCAGACATGCCTCGGTTCCAGTAGGTTGTCTCGCTGGGCAGATGTAGCCGCTTAGCGGTGGCACCTGTGGCCACAATAATGCTGTTGGCCAAAATCTCGCGGTCTTCAGAGCGCACCACAAAGGGCCGCTGGCTCAAGTCCACATAAGTGACATCTTCAGTGAACATCTCTGCCCCACACCGCTGCGCCTGAGCCTTCATGTTTTGCATCAGCTCTGGCCCAGAGATGCCAACGGGGAAGCCAGGGAAGTTCTCCACCTCGGTGGTGGTCATCAACTGCCCGCCTGGGATCCCACCCGCCTGAAAGCCCTCAAATACCACGGGCTTGAGGTTGGCACGTCCCGCATAGATGGCCGCTGTGTAGCCCGCTGGCCCAGAGCCAATGATCACCACATTCTCAACAGAACGCTCGGTTGTGGCGGGGGAAACGGGGCTGGCCTGGGTTGCTTCATTGCTCATGGGGATCTCCTAACTCAAACTCATAATGACTACGCTTTAGTATAGCATTTCGTTACGGTCTGTCTAGGTGACTCAGCCTTGGTTGGGTTTTGGGATGATGAGCCTATCGGAGATCCCAGATCTTGGGGAGATCTTGGGGACTGACTCGGACTTCAAGACAACTCAGCCCAAACAACTCATTCGAACCTGATCAAGAGCCAGGAACGACTCAGCTATTGCACTCAAATTCATCCTATTACGAACGCCTAAGCGGCAGCGATCACCTCTAGATCAACTAAGTGCTGGGCTACCCGCAGCAGCTTGGCCTCTTGATAAGGAGCAGCGATCAATTGGATCCCGATGGGCAGTCCACCCGCCTGGGGTATCGGCACCGAAAGAACGGGAAGGCCAATAAAGGAAAGTGGCTGGGTATAGAGACCCAGGTTCGGACGGGTCAGCACCTCGACCCC
>JBHJNR010000413.1:0-15838 GCA_050330615.1 Cyanophyceae cyanobacterium | reverse complement strand
CGGCGATGGCCAAATCTTTGTCAAGCCAAAGGGCTTTGAGGGCAAACCGAGAATTGCTCTCGACTGCTACGGTTTCGGTTTCAGGAAGGGTGGTTGTTTCAGCCATAGGGTTAGGGTGCATTAAGCCAAGTGTTTGGGTGAAATCCAGCACCGAGCCACAAGGGTTGACTCAAGACTGGATCGGGGCTTGTTGAGAAAGGGGGTGAACCGATGGGGCTGGTGAAGACCCAAAATCAATCTCACAAGAGCCAGCAAACTATTGTAACTCTTTGGCCTTATTATTTTTAGCCCTGGATTGTCTCAGAGCCATCCTGAGCCGTAAGGTCTGCGATGCCACCCTGGGATCCCTGGCTTTGACTCACCTGAGGAGAGCGGCTAAAGAGGCGGTAGTAAAGAGACTTCCAAAACTCCTGCCACGGGATCAAGATGAACGTGTAGGGATAGATGGTGACGATGATAGTGCGCCAGTCTCGCTTGGCTTGGCCGATGATCTGACCAGCCACCCAATCTGCTGACAGGATCCCAATCGGGTTAAGAGTGCTCTTGAACGGCCCCAGCACCACTTTGCGAATCACACAGGGGGCATCCAACCGGCGTAAGGTGACTAAATCTCCTAAGGTGCGCTTGGATAGCTCGTACAAGGGGCTAAAGGCGGGCATGATCTCTGCTTCGGAGGTGTTGACCCAGACCTCTTTGCGGGCGATGTCGGCATTGGTCTTGACGGTGGCAAGAAACAGCTCTAACAGTCGCCATGCCGAAAAGGTATTAACCTCATAAGCCTGTTGGATCGCTGCGGCGCTGCGTTGATCGTGGGGATTGGTGCCGTGGTTGATCACCAAGATATCCACCCGCTGTAGGAGATCCTGTAAGGCTTGTTCTTGCCCCACCTGCCAATGAATGGTCTCTAGCCTGAGAGTGGTGCCATCCACCTCAATCGTGACGGGATCCTGACCCGAGGTGAGGGCAATCAGACGGGATCCCTGAGTATGGAACCGCTTTAGCAAAGCCTGCCCTAGGGTGCCAGAAGCTCCGGTCACCGCGACTGTTTTGCCTTTGAGAGAGAGACTGGTACCCATCACCCGATCCAACAGTGTCAACGTACCGCAATAGTAAGCGTTAGGGTCATCAAAATGATGCCGCCAATGGTAGGTGCGGTTAACAAACCAACGAGAAGGAGGAGAGACAAAGGCACCCGGTCGATGGGTCAAATCACTTTCAAGCGCCAGACCCTGCCCCCGAGAAAGCCCCCCAATTAAGAAACTGAAGGCATAGAGAACCCCAAAGCCAGAGGCTAAAGCATGAGTGGGATCCCACCAAGTGCCTAGTCCCCACAGCAAAACCGTTGCGGCCATCATGGCGAGGGATTCTGGCACATCATGCCGCAGTTGGGACTGGCGATACAGCCCTGGGTCGGTAATGGTCAGATCTTTGCGAAAAACTCGGTGGTGTATGTAGTGATCCACAAAGCGGGTGGGATAGCGATGTGCCAACCAGTGCAAGATGTCCCGCGTGATCTCAGCCACAAGCAGGGATCCCAGCAGCCAAAGTAGACCTAAGAACCCATCCCTGAGGGAAGTCTCCAGATTGAGCAAGACCCTATCATCAATATTCCAACTCGCGACATTGAGCGAGGCCAGTCTATGCAACATGAAAGGATCCCCATCCACCGACCCAAGCGGTCATAACAGTTCTTAACCGTAATATTCAGAACTTTACCCTAAGTTGTGGTCGGCATGAAGGAAGGGGGAAAGACGATGCCATCAGGCGACTTGCTGTTGGCCCCCTAACTGTTGGCTGACGATCTGGTTAAACAGATGGTCGATGGCATCCGCCTGCCCGGCCAAATAGGGAGTATGGGCAAAGTCCACCAAGATAGCCAATGCCAAGTTGACCGCTGCATGGGCATCAAGGCTGATCTGCCCCCCCTGCTCAGTTTCGAGAAAAACGTTGTCGTCTTCCAGGCGGTAGACGCTGCGGGTGCGATCGGCGTGACGAATAACGATGGAATGCATAGGATTATCCCGCCACTAGTGTGAGTGCTTATTGGTAAACACTATATCCAGTGCTTAATGGTCTGTCACTCAATTGTGTGCCCTTTTGTATGCCCTACTGTGGATGTCTCAATTGGCGAGGGATTAGCTAACAATGGTCTTGGCGAGAGCAAGTCGGGAGTCCTTCTAACGCTGTCCAAACTAGAACTCTTAACTGTTGAGGATCCCGGTTATTGTCCACTACCGTGGTGGCGAACTGACATTTGCGCTCTAGGGGCCATTGGGCTGCCAGACGGGCTTCGATCTCAGCATCAGAGAGATGATCTCGCTCTCGCAACCGTTCCCGCTGTTGATGAAGGTCACAGGCCACCACCCAGATCGCATCCACCCAGTCTTCAAGGCCCGCCTCAAACAACAGAGGAATCATCAGACATCCGACCGGGATCCCCTGCTTTTGCCAAACCTGAATGCCTTGCTTCATCTGTTGGCGGACGTAAGGATGAATCAAGCTTTCTACCCAGGCTCGCTCTGACACATCCCCAAAAATGAGGGTGGCCAACGCTTGGCGGTGCAGGGATCCATTGGGCGATAAGATCCCTTCTCCATAGCGGCTGTGCAGCTGAGCCAAAATCTCGGATCCGGGGGCAACCGCCTCTCGGGCCAACCGATCGGCATCCAAGACCGGGATCCCTTGCTCAGTCAGGATCCCGGCAACTGTGGATTTCCCCGTGGCAATGCCGCCCGTCAATCCAATTAAAAAGGGCCGGCTCATCGGCGCATTAACTCAACGGAAGGAAACTGCTTTGATCAGGGCTGGGGCGACCTAAGAAGGATGAATAGCCTCAGGTCTCTTATCGGTGGGTAACAAATCACCTCGGGTGATCACCTCATCGATTAAGCCATAATCGCGGGCAGCAGCTGGGCTGAGAAAGTAGTCTCGATCCGTATCTTGCTCAACTTTTTCGATAGGTTGTCCGGTCCTCTCGGCCATGATCTCGTTGATCTGCCGTTTGATAAACATCACCTCATTGGCCTGAATCTCGATGTCAGTGGCCTGTCCTTCTGCGCCTCCTAGGGGTTGATGGATCATGATGCGGGCATGGGGCAGAGACATCCGCTTACCAGGCGCACCTGCCGTCAGCAAGAAGGCTCCCATACTGGCAGCTAAGCCCATACAAATGGTGCAAACATCGGGTTGGACATACTCCATGGTGTCGAAGATGCCCATGCCAGCATAGACAGAGCCCCCTGGAGAGTTGATGTAGAGATAGATATCGCGGGTGGGATCCTCTGCCTCCAAGAAAAGCATCTGGGCAATGGCGATATTGGCCACATCATCGTCGATGGCGCTGCCCAAAAAGACAATCCGATCTCGCAGCAACCGGGAGTAAATATCAAAAGCCTTCTCACCCCGGCTCGATTGCTCGATCACGGTGGGAACTACCACCCCGGACGGAGGGCTCCAAATGGAAGTGGGTTGAGAAGAGTGAGAAGAAGACGAGGAAAGATCCATAGGTTCAGAACAGAGAAGGTGTCAGAGTCAGGGAATTAGTGCAGCCGTAGCCCAAGAGTGCCGAGGATCTCAACAGGCCAAGGGGATGGGTGCCCAAAATCCCATCAAGGGATCCCTCTATACCGCATCGAACTCCCCCCTCAGCATGGCATATCCCATTCAAACCTCAGGTGAACCCCTGATCAAACGATGGCAGTGGGTTCCATCATGGAAGCGATGATCCGCTGCATAATCTGTACCCCCGTAACAGCCTGCCAGCCCAAGATGCCAAGAATAAACACATTCACCACAACATGCAGATGGCGCGCCCACATCTTTTGCCCATCCCGCATGAGTGGGGCTAACGCAGCTGATAAAGCTACCAGCGAGAGGATGCCTAAGCCTGCTAAGAGGTGAGGCCCTACAAAGAGCTTGCCATTACTGACATAGGTGGCCCCCATGCCCCCAATCGCCCCAATCACCATCAAGGCCAAAAAGAGGGATCCAATTTGGAAGTGTTTTTGGGCAAACTTACCCTTGACCAATTCTTTTTTGGCTTCTCCGGTCGCACTCCGGGTCTTTCGCACCTTCATCCCAGAGTAGAGGGCATAAAGGGCCAGCCCAAATGCGGCAAACATGGAGAGAGGATGCACAAAGGGCAAAGCCAGTTCAAGTGGGGCAGGAAGTTGGATATCCATAGAGATGCCTTCTGGGGTACTGTCAACGCTTATAAAGCCTTGCTTAATACTATTTAATACTACTTGAGGCTTGTGGTGCAGGCTTGAGCCTAGGGCAGATGAGGGCAGGGATCCTGGGATCGTTTTATCATCCCTATATGTTTCAGTCTCATTCACCCAGAGGGGGACTCTTTAGGTGGCTCTTCAAGTCACCCTTAAGGCAGACAGCGGGCCAGAGAGTCCCATCCTCTGGTGGGGTTAGCGAGGGATCCCAGAGAATCAACACGCCACAACCCGTTTGCCGTTATCCTGAGAAAGATAGGGTCTCTGTTACCCATGCTCAGCTCACTTGCACTTGTTTTATTTGTTTTGGAGGAATTGAGTCCCTATGACTACTGTCAACGATGTATCCCCTAGCTCTGCCGCCACACTTGCTGCCCCCGATGCAACGGTTGGAGCTGCGGTTTCTGGGCTGGACTACACCTCAGAGGCTTATAGGGACGCCTATTCTCGAATCAACGCGATCGTGATTGAGGGTGAGCAAGAGGCCCACAATAATTATCTAGCCTTGGCAGAGATGGTGCCAGATGCCGGAGAGGATCTGAAGAAGCTAGCCAAGATGGAAAATCGCCACATGAAGGGATTCCAAGCCTGTGCTCGCAACCTTGATGTGGTTCCTGATATGCCCTTTGCCCAATCCTTTTTTGGTGAATTGGATGGCAATTTTCAGGCAGCAGCCCAGCAACAGGATGTAGTCACCTGCTTTGTGATTCAGTCTTTGATGATCGAATGCTTTGCTATTGCTGCCTATAACATCTATATCCCTGTCGCCGATGACTTTGCTCGCAAGATCACCGAGGGTGTGGTCAAGGAGGAGTACATGCACCTCAACTTTGGGGAAGTCTGGCTGCGGGAGCACTTTGATGACATCAAAGACCAAATCGAGGCAGCCAATGCCCAGAGCCTGCCCCTGATCTGGAAAATGCTTCAACAGGTGGACGACGATGTCAAGGTCTTGCAGATGGATCGAGAAGCCATCGTCGAAGACTTTATGTCCTCCTATGGAGAGGCGCTCTCCAACATTGGCTTTAGCACCCGCGAGGTGATGCGTCTTTCGGCCCAAGGGTTGCGGGCGGCTTAGGTCTCCCCCTCCAGAGCCAGAGCTAGATGGCAAGAAAAGCCTCCACCTCTGACCCCATCTCCATTTGCAGACCACATAGGGGATCCCACTCTGTTACTGCCTACCATTAGGCTGTAAACTTTTGTCACTTGCCCCCTAGTTCCCTGAGTACAGAAGAGAGACGCTGTCTATGTTCGGCCTGATTGGGCACCTGACAAATCTGACCCACGCCAAACAAGTGGCTGAAAGGCTGGGCTATGCCGAGTTTGCAGACAGTGGCTTGGACTTCTGGTGCATGGCCCCAGCTCAACTGGTGGACGAGATCAAAGTCACCAGTATCACGGGCCAAACGATCCAGGGGCTGTATGTGGAGTCCTGCTTTTTGCCAGAAATGCTGGCGATGGGCAAGGTCAAAACCGCCTGCCGCAAGATTCTCAATGCCATGGCTTTGGCCCAAAAACGAGGCATCGACATCACGGCGTTGGGGGGCTTCAGCAGCATCATCTTTGAAAATTTCAAGCTGGATAGCCTCAAGCGGGTTCGCAACATCGACCTAGATCTACGGCGCTTCACCACCGGCAACAGCCACACCGCCTACATCATTTGCCAGCAGATCAAGGCAGCTGCCGAGCTCTATGCTCTTGACTTGACCAAGACCACGATCTCGGTGGTGGGGGCTACCGGAGATATTGGTAGTGCCGTCTGTCGCTGGCTGAGTGACCGCTGTGATCTGCAACGACTGCTGTTAGTGGCGCGGGATAACGCTCGCCTTGAGGATTTGCAGCAATCCCTAGGCCAAGGTGATATCAGCTCTTTAGAAGCAGCCTTGCCGCAGTCAGACTTAATTGTCTGGGTGGCTAGCTTTAGCCAGAGTATGGATGTTGATCTGGTCAGCCTCAAGGATCCCTGTGTGATCATCGATGGGGGATACCCCAAAAATATGTCCACAGAGATGGCTCGCGATGGGATCCATGTCATCGATGGCGGCATGGTAGAGCACTCTCTGGATATTGAGTGGTCGATCTCACAGTTTCTCAATGTGGCCAAGCCCACCCGCCAAATCTTTGCCTGCTTTGCCGAGTCAATGCTGCTGGAGTTTGAGGGTCTGCATACCAACTTTAGTTGGGGCCGCAACCACATCACCCTCGAAAAGCTGGATTTGATCGGGGAATACTCCCGCAAGCATGGTTTTAAACCGTTGATGCCCACCCCCTGACCCCCATCTGGTGCGATCAATCTTGCTCTATTGAAGCTGATTCGCATTCTTGGGACACAGCACCTAATCTGTACCTCACCTTAAAGAGAGGGAGAGTCTAGGATCCCCTCAGTAAGATGAAGGCAGAGAAGCGCGCGTCCGGGAGACCTATCTGATGGATCAGTCCACTGCTGTGCTGCCTTTGCAGCGACCTAAAGATGTCTCGGTAGCTGATATCGAGCAAGAACTGAATAAGGTCTGGTCCTCAACCGGAGATAGCAACGCCGCCAGGGCTGCCACCTTTAATCTGTTGGTTTACGAATCTCTGGATACCTCCACCTTGCTGCCCTCGGATCCGGTGGAATCCATTGCCACTCAAAATCCCTGCCGTGTTATTGATATGCGGGCCAAGCCGGAGTCGGCTGACAATACTATTGAGGCTCAAGTGGCGGCCTATTGCCCCCTTAGCCACGAGCGCTCTAACCTCGTCTGCTGCGAATACATCACCCTGCAAGCGGCGGAGTCAGCCTTTGTCCGTTTGGGCAGTACCGTGGGATCCCTGCTGATCAACGAACTGCCCACTTATCTATGGTGGAATGGCGATCTTGACCTGAATAGCCCTCTATTTCAGCAAATGGCTAGCCTCAGCGACCGCATCATTGTGGACTCGCGAGATTTCGTCAATCCGGAAGAAGACTTGGGTGAGATTCAGCAATTGACTGACCAGGGTCAACATTGCGGCGATCTGAATTGGCGACGACTCAGTCCTTGGCAAGAACTGACTGCTCAGGCTTTTGATCCTCCCGATCGGCGGCAGGCCCTGGCTTTTGTCGATCACATCACGATTGACTACAACGGGGGTAACCCCTGCCAAGCGCTGCTGTTTTTGGGATGGATTGCGGGCCGACTGGGTTGGAAGCCCCTAGAACGGATCCGCACCTTGGAGCATGATGCTTATCTGATCGATCGGATTAAGCTGAGTGGCCCTAACAACCAGATCATTGAGGCAGAATTGGCTGCTGTTCCCTTGGCGGGTGGCACCGCCTACCCCGGCGACCTGATTGGTTTGAAGCTAACTGCTGCGGATCCCAATGTAGATGCCTGTACGGTGCTGTGCTCTGAGACCACGGGTTGTATGCGCATGGAAACGATGGGGGGAGCGCAAGCCTGCCAGATTCGTCAGGTGTCTCCGATGAAGCACGAGAGCCTTGCCAACCTGTTATCTCAGCAACTTCAGCGGATTGGCCCCGATCGCCTGTTTGAGGAGAGCCTTAACGTCGCAGCTGAACTGTTGGCGGTAGGAAACGTGACAGCAGGCTAGATCGCTTAACCCTCGAGATCTTTAACCCTAGGGATCCCTGGTTCCTCAGTCTGGCTCAGAGACCGTTTCCCTAGAGTTTGCGCTCCGCATCCACCACAAAGCAAAGACATCCCGCCCCAAAGATCAGGGATCCGACCAGATAAAGCCCCGTTCGCCAAGTGACCTCCGCATGGATGCCCACGAGGCCATCGATGCTAAAAACCATACTGCCTAGTAAAAACAGCCAACTGCCCAGCCGATACATAGTCTGAGGTCACTTCGGATCCTGTCACTTGGATCCCTTGTCTTTCCCTTGATCATTATTGGGGCTATTGGCCGGAAAAGGCTAACTAAGAAGCATGAGTAGAAGGGTCTAGACCATTTCGACTCTCATGCAGGCTATTTCATAGTGGATATCTGGGAGAACTCAAGTTACTATCAAGTGAGCTGCTTATTGAGAACAGCCATGCCGATAACGTCTGCCTCTCCAACTGCCGAACCGATCTATTCCGAGGACTCCTTTAAGGCAGAACTCAACTCTAAGGGGTTGCGAATGACCCCCCAGAGAGAGGTGATCTTGACCACCTTTCAGAATCTACCGGAGGGAGAGCATCTCAGTGCAGAGGATTTGCAAAAACACTTAGAAGAGGTGGGGCATCCGATCAGTCTCTCCACCATTTATCGCACCGTTAAGTTGATGGCTCGGATGGGGATCCTGCGGGAGCTAGAGCTGACTGAAGGCCATAAGCACTATGAGATCAACAGTCCTCGCCCCCACCACCACCACCACTTGGTCTGTCGTGAGACCAACAAGGTGATTGAGTTCAAGAACAACTCGATCTTGAGCATCAGCCAAAAGGTGGCCGAGAAGTACGGCTTCAAAATGCTGGATTGCCAGCTCACTATTGTCGGCATCAGTCCAGAGGGGCAGCGGGTTTTGCTCTGAATCTAGTTTGAGTGAGTGGAGAGTGAGAGATATGGTTGGATCCCTACAGCCGGATCAGGAATTGTCTGTCACCTATTTGCATCCCCCCTAACCCCTTTTGAAAAGGTGGGAACCGGATTCAAAGCCCCCTTTTTAAGGGGGGTTTAGGGGGATCCAGATCCCGACTTTGTCACTGACGGTTCGTGAACAGGCTATGTGACGACTCTCACCGCTAATCCTTGCGGATGTAGCGGGAGCTTCTAACCTCACGATTAGAGTTTCCTGATTCTTAGGACTGGCAACCCAGTATCCTCCACAGGCAGCAACGAAGCGTCCCCTCCGTCGTTTTTGAACAATTAGGTAAACCTAAGATGCTCAATCCTTTATCCGTAAAGTGTTTTACCCAGAGAACGGGGAACCGACCCGCGCCGTTTCTCTCCTCTCTGGAACCCCCTACACTTTGTTGTCAAGGTTCAATCCCTTTCCCAGAGTTTCGGCTCCATTACGAGTAACGAATCAGGTCAGTGGGTAACTGATACACTAAGTGTAGCACAAACAGGGCTACACATGACTAGGAAAAAGCTGCTACGAGTCCGGCTCTCAGATGAAGAACACTCTCGATTGAAAGAGTATGCAGATGCAACAAACAGGCAGATCTCAGAAGTTATTCGAGACTACATTAAGCGATTGCCAAAGAGTTGCTGATTTCGGCGGCATTGAACCGCACTCAATCAGCACTCCTATCCCCCATCCCGCCAAGCCTTGCTGTGGCGGGAGTACCTCGGAGAATTAGATGGATCAACTTCCCCAAAAGGAGGCTGACTTGTACGGAGCCGATCCCAAAGATAAGCATCCCATGAAGGGATTTCCCCAGATCTGCTTCATTCAAAATACGGTGTCAAATCCCAACATTATCATTGGGGATTACACTTACTACGATGATCCTGAGGACTCCGAAAACTTTGAGAGGAATGTGTTTTATCACTTTCCTTTTGTCGGCGATCAGTTGATCATTGGCAAGTTTTGCGCCTTGGCCCGAGGGGTTACCTTCATCATGAATGGGGCAAACCATAAGCTGGATGGATTCTCCACCTATCCGTTCCAGATCTTTGGCAATGGCTGGGACAACGTGGATCTCAAACCAGATGCCTTTCCCTACAAAGGCAATACCCTGATTGGCAACGATGTCTGGATTGGTTATGAGGCCGTGATCATGCCAGGGATATCGATCGGTGATGGGGCGATCATTGCAGCAAAATCAGTGGTTGTTACTGATGTTCCAGCCTATACGATTTACGGCGGCAATCCAGCCAAATTGATTCGACAGCGGTTTGAGGATGAGGTAATCCGCTCATTAGTGGAGATTGCCTGGTGGAATTGGGATATCGAAAAGATTACCCGCAATCTGAATACGATCATCTCGGCAGATAGTGAAGCTTTATCTCGCTGCCCTTGATCGGGGCTGGCTGGTACTGAAGAGACTCTAAAGGCCCAAATCTGATCTCAGAAGGTCAGGACTCTTGGTAAACTATGGGGCGTTAAGCCTTGCCTTATCCGGATCCTAAACTTGACTATGACTCTTCTCTCTCTCTTAATCCCAATGCGTACGGCCGTGACCGCCCTGTCTCAGTGGCTGAGCCGCTTGGTGATCGCAGTAGTCTTACTGTGTCTGCTGACATTCAACCTGGGTGCTTTGGCCCAAGCCGCCCCGATCCCCCCCCCACTCACTCGGCTAGAGACTCAGCTTGACCAATTGCAAACGCTGATTGATGACCAAGACTGGCCCGAGATCCGGTCTTATCTGAATGGGCCGATGGGCTACACCCGCAAAGATTTATCGGTGATCGGCCAATCTCTGCCAGAGAACAAGCGGCAAACTGCACGCCAACTGGCTCGCGAAATCACCGATCGCATGGTGGATATCGACCAGGGATCCCGGCAATCTGATTCGGCTGATGTGGTGACTGCCCAACGGGGCTTGAGACAGGCGGTGCAGGGCTTTAAAGCGTTGGTGGCCAATAACTGAAATAGATGAGTCAAGCCTCAGCTTTCACCCGCGCAATGTGGGGCGAATGGTAAAGGCATCGAATCCCTCTGGGGAATGGGGGATCTGCTCGACTGCTATCACCTGAGCTGGTGGATCCCCGTGGTGGCACCAGCTCACCATCGTCTCTACAGCGGCAGGGGATCCCTCGATTACCACTTCCACTCGTCCGTCAAAGCGATTTCGCACCCAGCCTCTGAGCTGTTGCAGTCGAGCTTGTCGTTCGGTGGCAGCACGAAACCCCACCCCTTGCACCTGTCCTGAGATCAAGAGCTGGATGCTGATCTCAGGGGGATGATCAGCCTGGATTGAAAGATTGGGGGATGGCATAGCACTACCCAGGGATCCCTAGTCCATGCCCATTTCGTTGTCATCTGAGAAGCGCTCCATAAAGCGCATGAAGCGATCCCACTCGGTGCTGGTCTGCATTTCGTAGATCACTTCGATGGCTTTGAACTCGCCATTGAGAAACTTGGCCCGCACTTCGCGGCAGGAGATCACCCCCTCATCATCTACCATCGCCATACTCAGGATGTTTTGGGCATCACACTGGGGATCCTCGAACCGAAAGATGGCAGATGAGCGCTCTCTTTCCTTGGACTTGAGGATTCGTACGTTGGTGGGAATTTCTTTGATGCCTGGGGAGAACTCGATATAAGCCATGTAAGGACACGTTTGTGAACAGTCTTAAGATTATACAAACAGAGTTTGGATCCCGACTGGAATTCGTCAATGGTGAGCCTGATTAAGCTAGCCCAGTCGTCCGTCTCTGACAAGGTGGCGTAGATTGTTCACTAGCTGTAACATCTCTCAAGCTCTACCCAGGGTCAACGCATCTAAATCTGTAATCCATTTAGCAGAATCTTGAAAGGGCTGCTTAATAGTCATTATCCTCGACACTTGCTAAGACTGCCGGGATTGAAATTGAGCGGATAGTAATTAAAGTATGGGCTTTTGTTCGTTCCAGCCGAAGGTCAGGAAGAAAACTAAAAAGCTGAGGAATGGAAGCCCGTAGAAATTTCGGCAAAGGAGTCTCGGGAAGACCTGCACTGTAGGCATGACGGCGAACCTATCCGGGATCCCAAGCTCAAAACCAGCCTCTGCCCATGACGAGACCCAAGCGGATGTGTCACCGTAAAAGTATCTGCCGCCCCGACTCAGGAGAACTGTATTTATGTCCAGCAGCTTTTTGCCCTATTCCTCTGATCTTTCCTTTTTGCTCTGGCCCCTCAGTGGGATCCCGATTGGAGCCATCCTGATCCGCGTCCTGTTGGTGCTGGGGCTCGGAGCCCTGTTTGGCACCGCCGTGGGCTTGATGCAGTCCACCCTGCTGCGGGAACAAGCCAGAGCCAGCCAGACCAATACCTTGATCGGCCTTAGTGCGCTTGCTGGTGCTGCCTCCGCCTTGGCAGGGCCATTGGTCACCGTTCTAGCGGGATCCCTGTTATTCCGCTTCTTGCCCCCTCAGCTCGCAGTTCTGATCACCGCATTCCTCAATGTGGTCTCCACCGGAGCCGTATTTGGGGCGATTTCTGGCGCTGCTTGGGTGCAGATGATGCAGCCCCCCACAGCTGGCCCCTCCACGTTCAGCAGCTTTCGCTTGCCCCGCTAAAATCCAGTCTTAAGCTCAAATCTTCATAGGCCACCAAGTCGTGAGGCTTGCTCTTTGGGCAAGCCTGTTTAATGACCTATTAGATATTCAGCGATTGGCTAGCCAGCATCCAGCTTTGAATCCCAAAAAGATCGCCTTCTGTTCCTTCGTGGAACAGATAATAGTCGGGATCCGTGCTCAGGTGCAGGATAAGGAGCAGATGCTAGAGGTGCTCATTGCTCCCACCATTGCCGAGAATCCTATGGGAGGGTGTGCCAAAGCAGAGGGTCAGGCGGGTTGGACACAGGTTTGGGTTTGGTTGCCATTGTTGGGGTAGGTCTGTTTTGGCCAGAATGCCAAAAGCCGCCCTCCAGCAAACAACACCCCTCAAGACAACGGGATCCTGAGCCTTGGCTCAGGATCCCGTCATAAACTCGCTCTAGCTAATCAACAATCGCTAATCAACAGAGTCTCTGGATCACTTAACGGTGACTTTAGCGCCAGCTTCTTCCAGCTTTTTCTTGACTTCTGCGGCATCATCTTTGGTGGTGGCTTCTTTGACCGCTTTGGGGGCGGCTTCCACCATATCCTTGGCATCCTTCAGACCCAACCCAGTCAGCTCGCGCACCACTTTGAGGATGGCGATCTTCTTATCAGCGGGCACTTCATCCAGGATGACATCAAACTCGGTCTTCTCTTCTTCTGGCTCAGCTGCTGCACCGGGAGCCGCCGCCATCATGGGGGCAGCCATCATCATGCCACCAGCAGGAGCGGCTGCACTGACACCAAAAGCTTCTTCGATGGCGGTGACCAACTCAGAGGCTTCCAACAGGGTCAAGGCTTTCAGATCTTCAAGAATTTTTTCGACGCGCTCAGACATTGTGAACTCCTAGATAACAAAAACGAACAAACAGAAGGCGGTGAACAGAACTCAAACCGACAAGACAACCCGATTAGGCGGCTTCGTCTTGCTTGCTGGCAACCGCTTGCAGCGCACGAGCCAGCGAGGCTGGTACCTCGTTGATGCCCGTGACCAATTGGGTTGGGACGGCATTGATACCCACCGCCAATTTGGTAGCAACGGCCTTGATCGCCCCAGCGGCTTGCGCCATGAGGATCTCCTTGGGAGGCAGATCGGCAATTGCCTTGGCTTGATCCAGAGTGAGAGCCAGACCGTCGATGGCAGCGCCTCGAACTTCGGTCTTTTTACTCTTTTTCTGGAAGTCTTGATAGGTTTTGACTGCTTTAGGAATGTCCCCACGGATCATCACAAAAGCAGAGGGGCCGGCTAGATACTCCGAAACTCCTACCCAAGTGGGGCGCTCAGCAATAGCACGGCGCATCAAGGTGTTTTTGACCACCATGCAGACTGAATCAGACTCACGCAACTCGGCGCGAAAGTCATTAAGCTCAAACACGGTCAAACCTTTGTAGTCGATGATCAGCACCATTTGGCTGGCATCAAGCAAAGATTGGACATCTTCAATAATCTCGGCTTTGCGGGCTAGCGTTTGCTTGCCCATAAGCTCACCTCCTTGGGACGATTGGGTGACTCATAGCTGAATCGGGACTCCTGTGCTGGGGTGCTCTTCGACTCATGCCACAGGGCCAAGACGGAAGATCATTTGTGCAACAGGCGGGATCTTAACTGGTCAAACAGCTCAAGGTTCATGGAGGCAACGCTTGGGATCCCTGCCCCGACTAGGGAGATGGCATTGGGAAAAGAGTCCCAAAAACAACAGCCCCGGCGGGAAGCCGAGACTGTCGCGAGAGATGAAAACCCTGCCAGCTGCCAAGATCACACCCAAGGGATCCCCGGCAGTCATGTTTAGGTCTCCAACCTCGGCAGGATTTACTGATCAGGATCCATGAAAATATCATGACCTGAATACCTGCGGTCTACGGCTAGATCAAAGGTGGCAAGCGTTGGTCAATGCTTCGTGAAAACGAGGCTCCTCAATGATCTGAAATATGGTTTGGTCTGTTGAATCCCTTCATTGGATAGAGACAATCGGGTGTGAGATTGCCTATCCCAAAGATCATCTGGGATGACTTAATCCCAATGAACCTGATTCTTATGCAGCCCCCAATTTTAGATCACGCAGGCCACTAATGTCCACCTCAATGGACGGCCCCATCGTGGAGGAAACATACATGGTGCGCCAGTATTTGCCTTTTGCTCCTGACGGACGGTTGCGGTCGATGGATTCTTGCAGAGCCTTAAGGTTTTCTAGCAGGGCCTCGGCATCAAAGCTGCACTTGCCGAATAAGACGTGAACGATCCCAGTCCGATCGGCCCGGAATTCTAACTTACCTGACTTAAACTCTTGTACCGCATTGGCCAAATCAAAAGTCACCGTGCCGCCTTTGGGAGAAGGCATCAGACCCCGTGGGCCTAATAAACGACCCAATTTAGCCACCTGGGGCATCATGTCAGGGGTGGCGATGAGCAAATCAAAGTCCATCATACCCTGGCTGATTTCGTTGATCAGCTCTTCAGACCCGACGGTATCTGCACCGGCAGTTTGCGCCTCATTAACCTTTTCACCTCGGGCGATCACCGCCACCCGAACGGTCTGACCTGTGCCACGAGGCAGAACCACAGTTGTCCGCAACTGTTGGTCGGCATATTTGGGGTCGATACCCAGACGGATATGCACCTCGGCAGCTTCGTCAAATTTGGCGGTGGCGGTTTCTTTGAGCAGAGCTAGTGCATCGGCTGCGCCATAGGGCCGCTGCTCCACCTTGGCGGTCAACTCGCGCATTCGCTTGGATAGCTTCTTAGTCATGATGTTCTCCTTGGGGTTCTGACGAGCGGTGCTCTCCCCCTGAATTGGGTGTACGGAAAAAGCTGCCAGATTAGTCAGCTACTAAAACTTACTCGGCTACTAGAACGCCCATGCTGCGGGCAGTTCCAGCAATCACCTTCATGGCTGCTTCAATGTCATTGGCATTGAGGTCAGGCATTTTTTCTTGGGCAATCTGACGCAATTGCTCTTGGGTGAGGGTGCCAACTTTGTTCTTTTGGGGTTCGGCAGAGCCGCTTTCAATCCCCAAGGCTTTCTTGATCAGCACGGAAGCAGGAGGTGTCTTGAGGATGAAGCTAAAGCTCCGATCTTCAAAGACCGATATTTCTACCGGAACCACCATGCCGGGCTTGTCGGCAGTCTTGGCGTTGTATTCTTTGCAAAAGGCCATGATATTGACCCCATGCTGACCCAAAGCTGGGCCGATGGGAGGAGCAGGGGTTGCTTTGCCTGCTGTAATGGCGAGTTTAATCACCGCAACCAGTTTTTTGGGCATGACGGGACGCTATCCTTATTCCGACTTCAGATGACCTGTTTTGGACTTGACAAAAGGCGGTTGAGACCTCTTGGCGCACAGTGGCAGCGTCCAATGCTAGCACAGATGGGATCCCGGACAGAAAGACTCCCCTGTACTGAGCATCCCGTTCTTCAGGCTTAGATCAGGATCCTAGAGGATGTACGAGAAGTTCAAGCTAA
>JBHJNR010000412.1:0-7355 GCA_050330615.1 Cyanophyceae cyanobacterium | reverse complement strand
GCTTGACGTTACCCCTGACTGGATACCGATGCCCAGCCCACTGACCGATGAGTTGAACTACCACAAAGCTAAACAGAGCCTACGGCAATTGGTGGCCAGCTTTGATCTGAGTGCGTTAGAGCGGGCAGGCTTGGAGGCAGATCTCGAAGATTTAGATCAGTTTATCCACAAACTAGAGTCTGAGGTGATCCACATCGCTGCCTTTGGCATGGTGGGCCGGGGCAAATCCTCCCTGCTCAATGCCCTGTTGGGGTATGCCGCTTTCACCACGGGCCCCACCCACGGCGTTACCCGCAGCCAGCAACGGGCTTGGTGGCATGGGATCCCTGGGGTTTCGGCCCGCTCGCTCCCCCCCGAGTCTTCCGGTGATGTTTCTCAGGGATCCCAGCCCAAGGGATCCCAAATGGTCAGTCTCTCCCACTGGTCGGGGGCCAGGATGGAGCTGATCGACACGCCCGGACTGGATGAGGTAAACGGCTCTGAGCGGGCACAGCTGGCAGAACGGGTGGCCCAACAGGCGGATTTGATTTTGTTTGTGGTGTCGGGAGATATGACCCGGCTGGAGTATGACGCGCTGGCCCAGTTGCGGGAAGCTAACAAACCCCTGCTGCTGGTGTTCAACAAAATCGACCAGTACCCGGAGCTGGATCGGCTAGAGGTCTACGACAAAATCAGAAATGAGCGGGTGCGGCAGCTGCTGTCTCCCGACGAGGTGGTGATGGCAGCAGCCTCGCCACGGGTGGCCCAGGCCATTCAACATCCCGATGGATCGATCAGCGCCCAATTGACCGAGGGATCCCCGGATGTGGAGGCTCTGCGCCATCGGATCCTGGCGGTGTTGCGGCGGGAGGGCCGGTCGTTGATTGCCCTCAATACGCTGCTCTTTGCGGATCGGGTGCAACAGGATTGGCTGGATCGCAAGCTGGCCAGCCGGGAACAACAGGCCCAAGACCTGATCTGGCAAGCCGCCCAGGCCAAGGCGTTAGCAGTCGCTCTCAATCCCTTTACGGTGGTGGATGCCCTCAGTGGTTTGGCCATCGATGTGGCCATGATCATGCGGCTGGCTAAGCTGTATGGACTACCCCTCACCCCCCACAAAGCCAGTCAGCTCTTGCAAAAGATCATGGTCAGTATGCTCAGCTTAGGGGCTGGAGAATGGGTGGCGGTGCTGGGGCTGGGATCCTTGAAATCGTTTTTGGGATTAGCGGCTCCGGTTTCGGGAGGTCTGTCGCTGGGGGCTTATGCTTCGGTCGCCATCACCCAAGCCACCTTGGCGGGGGTCTCTAGCTACGCCATCGGCACTGCCGCCCGCACCTACTTGGCCCAGGGATCCACATGGGGGCCACAGGGGCCCAAAGCGGCCATCGCCCAGATCTTGGATCACTTGGATGAGGGATCGATCACAGCCCGGATCCGCTCCGATCTGCAAAAACATACTCAGCCTTCACCACAGGGATCCCTTGATCCCAGGAATTAAACCCGCAGAGCCAAGGCTCAGAAGGGCAGAGGATCCCGAGCTTGGGGGATCATTGCTAAGATTTGCTTGACCCCGATGGGGTTGAATCCATTCCTGTCACTCCCTTGGGATCCCGATGCAAGGAATGCTCCTGATTCTTTACATTTTGATGATCAGCAGCTTGATCGCCGTGGTGGGCGACCGAGTCGGCTATCGAGTGGGCAAAAAACGCCTCTCCCTGTTCAATTTGCGGCCTCGTCATACGGCCATTTTGGTGGCAGTGGGCACGGGATTGGTGATCTCATCGCTGACCCTCAGCACCCTCCTCTTGCTCAATCGCTCTTTGACCAATGCCCTCTTCAACTATCAGCGCACCATCTCCACCTATCAGCTTTCGATTAATACCCTCAACCGGGAGATCGATCTGGAGCAAGAGCGACTCCAAGGGATCCAAACAGAACTCGAAACCACCCAGACGCAACTCAGTCAGGCTCAAGAAGAATTGAGTATTACCCAAACCCAGCGGGGGGATGCCCAAGAACGACTGCAACAATTGCAGGATCAGGTGCAAAGCCTGCGGGATCAACTGGCTCTGATCGAGCAAGAGCGCACCGAGGCAGAAGTAGAATTGCCCCGTTTGCGCACCGAATTAGAACAGTTGCGAGCGGAAGCCAGCGAAGCCCAAGAGCAAACTCAACAGTTGGAACTGGATCGAGATCGGCTGGAGCGATCCCTGGGGGTGGCTCAATTGTCTCTGTCTGGCCTGGAGACCGAGAAAGTCCGGCTGGAGAGTGAGATTCAGGTGCTGTGGCAATCAGCCCAACGGTTTCGCCAAGGGCCGGTATCGATCTTGGCGGGGGAAGTCTTGGCGGTTGGGGTGGTGGACTCGGACGATCTTCCGCGCCGCCTGCCCGATCTAGCGGATAGCGAACATCCCCTGCGGCAACAAATCAATCAGGTCTTGGCTGAAGCAGAAGAGCAAGCCCGCCAGTTGGGAGCCTCTCCCCCCAGCCCTTTGCCCACTGCTATCCAGGTGCGGCGCGATCATGTGGATGAGATCCTAGAGCGGATTCAACAGGAACCGCGTAGTTGGGTGGTGCGGGTGATCTCGGTGTCCAATCGGCTGGAAGGGGAGCCTGTACCCGTCATTCTGGATGTGTCCATGAATGAAGAACTGTTTGCGGCGGGAGCGACGTTGGCCAGCCTGGAGATCTCCCCCGGTCGAGATGCCCAGGAGTTACAGGAAGATCTGTTGGGCTTGCTCTCTACCGCCAACCTGCGCTCTCGGCAGGCGGGGCTGCTCTCGGATCCCTTGACCGGCACGGTGGGGGAGTTCTCTCAGGTCAAGTTGTTGGAGATGGTGGAACAACTGGAGGGGATTGAGACAGCCGTGAATGTGCAGGTGGTCACCGAGCAGGCGATCTACACCGCAGGCCCGCTGTTGGTCAGCTTTCAAATGTCACCCGATGCCAACAGTACCGGAGCCGTTGACGGGATCCCTTCTGGCAGCAATCCTTCTTCTTAAGCACCACCTTGAAGTCGGCAAGACCAGATCATCGCACCGAATCAAGCGCAAAAAAGGTCTGGAACATCGCATCATCAATCCGATTGATCTTCATCTGAATTGAGTCCAAAAACTCGTGCAACCCCATATCGATCAAGTCTTGAATCACCAGATATTCCAGCTCTGATCGGGCCCGACCCAAATCTCTCTCGACCGGATCCCGCCAGGTGCCCATCGGCGTGCCGGTGATCTGACGCAGTGAGTGATCGGCCTGCATCAGACAAAACTCAACTGAGCGAGGGAAGGTTTTCTCTAAAATCAAAAATTCC
Organism: Cyanophyceae cyanobacterium; assembly: GCA_050330615.1. Taxonomy (GTDB): domain Bacteria; phylum Cyanobacteriota; class Cyanobacteriia; order Thermostichales; family Thermostichaceae; genus JAAUUM01. Next base: position 4,066 of record JBHJNR010000412.1, on the reverse strand, counting down.
GCTACCCCAAGCGGAGAGATGCGGTGACTTTTTTTGCGATACATTTCATAGGCACTGGCGGATTTGAGCAGGGCAATCCATTGCAATTCATCGAGAGCGGATCCCACATCCTGAGCAGAAGGCAGCAGGATAAAATACTTCACATCCAGGATCCGGGCCGTTTTGTCGGCTCGCTCCAATAGCCGCCCCACTTGGCCAAAATGCCATCCCTCGTTGTGGGTCATGGTGGCGTCCATCACCCCAGCAAAGAGATGGCTAGCCAGTTTCACTTCATTAAAGAAATCCGTCAGCTCCCGTAAGGATTTATCCTGGGCAGCATCCCGCACCATGTAATAGAAATCATTGACCCGTTCCCACATTTCTGAGGAGATGATCTCTCGCACAGAGCGAGCATTTTCGCGGGCAAAATGGAGGCAAGACAGAATGGAATTGGGGTAGCTCTTGTCAAAGGCCAGAAATTGAATGACAGAATCTTGGCTGGCCTCACCGTAGCGTTCTACAAACAAGGGCAAATCGCCGGTGGTGGTGATGATGGGATCCCATTGTTGGGTCACCCCCGGTGGGGAATCCAGCAATAGGTTGAGGTTGACATCCACAAAACGGGCAATATTCTCGGCCCGCTCCACATAGCGATTGAGCCAATAGATGGAGTCTGCAACACGACTGAGCATAGGCCAAACCGAAGGGGCTAAATTGACAAGTTGAGATGACTCTAACCGCGTGGGAAACGGGCGACTACCCCCAGAGCTACTATATTCAACCACAGAGGGATCCCTCTCTGGCTATCCCTCTCAAGTGGTCTCTCTCAAGTGGTCTGTGGCTAACGCATCCGCCTCCACAGCCCCAACCCAGCAGTTGCCCCCAGACAGAGCCAGGCAAACCAATCACCCCACCGCGTCGCCAGGGTGATTTGCGCCTGGGGCAGCATCGTTCCCACCACCACACTACGTTCAAAGATCTCCCCCCGTTGTTGGATGCGTCCATTGGGATTGATGATCAAGTTGCCGCCCGTGTTGTTGACAAAGACTGTGCTGCGGCGATTTTCCACCGCCCGAAAGACCGAGAGCTGGCCGTGGAGCATGGGCCAATTGCTGTTGCCAAACCAGCTGTCATCCGAGATGGTGATCAGGGATGTTGCCCCCGCTCGGACAAGCTGGCGACTTGGCCCAGGCAACACGCTCTCTAAGCAGATATTGACCCCCAAACGGCCAAATTGAGGAAGATAGAGAGGCCGATAACCATCCGGTGAGGGGGTATAGCGTTGTGACTCAAAGTAGGGAAAAATCCACTGCTTGCCAAACCGATCGATCAGGGATCCCTGGGCATCGTAGAGCAGGGCAGAATTGATGAATTGTTGCTGATCGGGCGGTGCAGCAGCGGTACGCGGATCCGGCTCGGTGGTGCCCAAAAGCAGTCCCCCCTGCCGAGGCAAGATTTGCCGCATCGGGTTCAAAATGTAAGGCTCTAGGCTGGTGTTGGCAAACTGAGCCCGCAAGACCCCCTCTGGCCAGAGGATCAGCTCTGCCCCCTCAGCCACCCCTTGCCGCGACAGATCAAATAACTCTTGATAGCGGGCGGCTCGGTAGCCCCAACTGCGGTCGGTTTCGAGCCAAGCCACCTGTTGCACCGCCCCCACTCGAAAGGCTCCTGCGGCGGGATCCCCGAGCTGAGAGGCCATCAGCGCATCATAATGGGACAACTGAATCACGCCATAGACCAAGACCAAGCCCACGATCCCACCGCTCGGCAGCAGAGTTTGAACCGGACGAGCCAAGGGCCATTCCTTGACAGCAACTACTATCAGGGCGTTGACCAAAACCGCAAAGAAGGTCACCCCCCAAATGCTGGTGATATCGGCAATCTGAATCGCCAGCGGCCAATCAAACAACAGGGATCCCCAGTGAAAGGGAATTGGGAACCACAGCACCCCCATCAAGCTATCCCAGGCCGTCCAAACCGCCGCCATGCCCAAAGGACGCAGCCCCATCGGCATCCCTCGGCTGAGCCAGAAGCTAGAGAGGGTAGCGGTGGTATAAAACAGCGGGATTAGGGGAGCAACGACGATACCGCCGATGATCTCCCAGGGTCGCAATACCTCCACCGACAACAGATCGGGCAAAAAGATGAAGGCGTTCATGACAACCCAAACCCCAAACACCCGCCCCAACTGTGCCCTGAAGGGCAGATGCCAACAGACTCCCCACAACAGAGCGATGCCAGTCAAGGCCGCCGGAGACCAATGCAGCAGCCGATTGGGGGATCCCAGACAGAGCAGCAGCACCACCAGCCCTAGGATCCCTACTTCTCTAGGCAATTCTCTGAGCGATACAGATTTTGGCCACCACTGGTGCAGCCATGACCGCAGATCTTTCATATTCACACCCCAGGATCCCATCGCCTCACGCTACACCCTTCCAGCCCGATCACTCTTGGAGCTAACCGATGACAGTCAGAGTAAAGATACCGCCTCAGCCCTCATCCTCTTCATCGTGGGGAGGAAAGACAGGGCGATAGGCATAGGAAGCCCGACCGGGGTGAGTCTTCTTGATCTGGTCTTTGATGGTTTCTAGATCGACGTAGCGATCCGCCAGATTGATCAGCTGGTCACTGGTCATCGAGCGCAGGCTGACCACCTCCACCCGCACCCCCTGATAACTGACGGCATTGACCGCATAGGCCAAATCCCCATCCCCACTGACCAAAATCGCGGTTTCATACCACTTGACCAGGGACAACATATCGACGGCAATTTCTACATCTAGATTGGCCTTCTTGGATCCATCCGGCAGTTGCACCAGATCTTTGGTGATGACCCGATAGCCATTGCGCCGCATCCACAACAAAAAACCCTGCTGTTTTTCGTTGCTGCGATCAACGCCCGTATAAAAGAAAGAGCGCAACAGCCGAGAATCCCCCGTCAGGGATCCCAGCAGCTTGGTGTAGTCAATTTCGATGCCCAATTGCAATGCCGCATAAAACAAGTTGGATCCATCAATAAAGATGGCAACTCGACCCCGCGTCTCCTGAATCAGGTCTGGCAGGGGCTCCGGCTCCAGACGTATCATTGCTTTGATCTCCAGTTTTTATTTGCGCCCCAAAAGCGCGCACAGATTAAAGAGTTTATTATTAAGACCAACATTAGCAGAGACTCAGCGTGCTCCCAAGCGGAACCTAGGGAATCTGTATCTCTGGCCACGTTTCAACCTAGCCCAGTTCGACAATTCTGACAGGTAGAGATACTCATTCACCGAATCCTTTAAGATTTGTACTGCTCTGGCACAAGAGTTTATCTTTTTGGTCGCTCTCTGCCTCGTTTCCATTAGGGTTAGTCTCTATCAGGGCCAGTCTTTATCAACTTCAACCTTATTTAGCCCTCCCAACCCCTGACTTTACCCATGTCAACTCCGTCTGACCCCTTGGCTCAGGGCATCGCTCAATTCAACAGCGGTGAATTCTATGCTTGCCATGACACGCTGGAAGCCCTCTGGATGGAGGCACAGGATCCCGAACGCCGCTTTTATCAGGGTCTGTTGCAGACGGCGGTGGCCTATTATCACCTGGGCAACGGCAACTGGCGCGGTAGTGTCATCTTGCTGGGAGAGGGGATCTCAAAACTGAGTGACTATTTCCCCAGCTATGGGGGCTGGGATATCGCGATGTTTTTAGCGGCTAATCAGAGCAACCTATCGGCGCTACAAGCCTTAGGAGCTGAGCAGGTGCAAGCGTTTGATCTCAGCCGGATCCCGTCCCTGTTGCCTGTGCCTGACTTACCTGTATCTGACTTACCTGTATCTGGGCCTGCTGCCTCAGATCAACCGAACTCGTAACCAGTATTGACTTGCATGTCCGTTCGCTTGCGTACCAAAAGGGCAAAGGGCATAGCAAGCGGGTTGGTCTCTGGTTGAACATTCAATGGTTAATCGCAAGCTACACTGAGTTAATTAGGCTCGTCCTTCAGGAAATGTTACATAAGCCGATTTTCGGCGATCAGTCAGCCATCCTGAAAAGGACAGTTTGCAAAGGCACTTACTCGTGAGTTTAAGCTCAGCCTTAATTCAAGGCCCCC
>JBHJNR010000411.1:0-6744 GCA_050330615.1 Cyanophyceae cyanobacterium | reverse complement strand
TTATTAAGAATGTCTCCAAGTCCACACAGCTTTTGGTTCAGACCGACCGGATCCCTGCTTTTAGAAAAAACTTTGGGACAAGGCTTGACAATATCCTGGCAGATCGGGTAGATTTAGTTGTGGTGAGGAGTGAAGAGAAGAGACCTTCGGAGTCGAAACACGGACAGACGCCCGAAGGTCTTTTTTCCTAAATAAAGATAATTCAAAGCCTAACAATCCTGTTGATAAAGGATTTATGGCCAATAGCTAACTCAAGAGACGAAAGTTTCTTCTGGCTTTAGAAGGCTCTCGATAGGGTCTTTTTTAATGTTTAGGTTTAATGTTTAGGGTGATTCTGTCGCTCTGGTCAGACAGAGCTTGAGAGAACGGAGATAGAGAGCAAGCCTGGAAAGGGTCTGCCCTCTTGCCTGGGACTACTCTCCTGCGTTGGTCACTTTGAGGATGCCATAGCCCAAGGCCAGACCCACGAGGGTCAGTACGATGGCGATACCGGCGGTGCTAAAAATCTCGCTTGCCATAGGTCGTGTCCTTTCAAAAGGTAATGCGGGTTTAATTATTAAGATACGGCCTCCCAGAAGCCAAAGATGTAACGAAACCTTAATAAATCCCTGATTCTCAGGAACCCAGAAGGTTTTGGATGCCCTGATCCAGCCGGGATCCCAAGGCCGAAATCTGCTGGGGGTACCAGACCAATCGCTCAAAGCCTGAGGCGTAGGCCCGATCGCCGGGTTGATGGCTGCTGGTGTAGCGATAGCCCAAGTTGCTGAATAGGGCGATCAGATAGTGGCGGTGGTGGCCCCGCTCCGGGATCCCGCGCACGATGCCGATATTGCTGCCATAGTTGGCGGTCAGTCCGGTTTTGTGGGCAAAGGTGACCTCGGCTTTGTCATTGCAGGGGCGGACATCGCGGCTGTAGAGCTGGAGATCTTGGTTGTCTTGGAGGGTGATGGAGCCATCGGCGGCGATCCAGCGGTCGGGCACAAGGCTAGGGATCCCAGGGCTGATTGTGGGGAATCCACACAAGATAGAGGTGCTCAACATCTCATGAAATCCCTGCTGGGCCATCAGTCGCTCCACCAAATGTCGACGGGATCCCGGACTGAGCAACTGGTCAGGATGCACGGTTTGACCGTCAGAGCCTAGCCAGGTGGGGGGAGGAGCGCTGGGATCCAGCAGCCAGAGCAACCGAACGCTATCCCAGGCGGTCATGTGAATATGTCCCACCCCCGATCCGGCCCGGTTAAGAAACGATCCATCGCTAGGGCGGGTGTCATTGAGCTGAAGGGTGGTGAGTCCCAAAGTTTGGAACAGGCGATTGAGGGCGTGATCCGGCGGCGTCCTCTCGGGGGTGAGGATCCCATGCTGGTGCAGGAGCAAAATCAGAGCACAGGTGGCCCGGTCATCGCTGAGGCACAGCATCATCTCCAGCCAGATCTGGATCGGATGGGACTCAAAATCGCGGCCTATCTCGGTGGGATCCCCGTCATACTCCCAGACTTCATGCAACGTGATCTGACCTGCATCCACCAGCCGCAGAATGCCGATACCCACCATCAGCTTCAGCACTGAGGCGGGATAGGGGGAGGTGAAGTCGATAGTGGTCTGGCCCGGATCCCAAAGGGTGGGGGCTATCTCTGGTATCTGTGATTCGTCCCAAGTTCCCACATCCTGTTGCCAATGGATCCCAGAGGTTTGCAGTGTTTCCGGGTGGATCGTGACCGGGTGGCCTTGGGAACAGGTGGGCGAAAGCAGGACATTGCCAAAGACGGGATCCCCGGTTGGCGGAAATAGGATCACCGCCAGATCGAGATGAGGGGGGTGGGTGAGAAAACGGCTGTGCTCGTAGTCGTAGATCGATTCCCAGTCAAATTGCTGGACAGCCTGGAGCAAGAGCTGGTCAAGCAACGGCTGCACGGGCGGTGACCTGTTTTCTGATCAGTCGTTTGCAGAGTTTTTCGATATCTGGGCCTGAGGCATCCCCCAGCCACTGCTGAAAAGCTCGGGCTTCTTCCAATAGGGTGATCCACCCTTGGGTGCGTTCTCCCTCGGTTGAGGATACTTGGGCATGGTTGAGCAAGGTGTCGGCCAGATCGGGAGGGATCCCGAGGTCGCAGAGTTTGGGCCCAGTGAGGGCTTGCTGCTGGCCAAGTTGCACCAGTTGAGGAATCCAGAAGGGGACTGGGATGGGGTGAGGGGTGAGTTGGCTGGTCAGGATGATCTGCTGGGGTTGAACCTGTTGCAGTAGTGTTTGTAGAGCTGAGGGGGTGCGGGGCCAGGATTGTAGCCAGAGCCGATGGGCGGAGGGTAGGGATCCTGTGGATCCGTCAAAAACAGCATCACCCACAGCCACAGGATCCAGCAGACTGCTCTGTTGCCGCTGATCGCTGACTTGTAGCGGGATCCCTGTCAACGGGACAATCCCCTCGGATCCAGCAGGTCGAATGGCTTTGATCACCCCGCCCCAGACTTGATCTTGATAGTCCGTGGGTTCTAGCACCAAGGCCACATCCACATGGCTGTGACGGTTGAGATCCGATAGCCGATCCCCTTCGCGCCACCACCACAGCTTGCGGGATCCCACCTGGAGGGAGAGATGGTCGCCATTGCGGGAGACCCCCAGTGTGTCAGCTTGGCCCCTCTGACGGGTTTTGACAATGGGCAGATTCAGCAGGGCAATGATCGGGCGGGGGTTGCCGTGGCCGAAGGGTTCGAGCTGCTGAAGTTGCTCAAATAGGATCCCCAGTTCATCCTCTAGAGACTGGCGATGCTGTTTCATCAAGTGCAGATCCAAGGCGATCTCAATGACCAAGGTGCGGGTGATCTCACCGTTGGCTAGGCGGGATCCCAGTTCTTGGATCAGGGCGGCCTGGGCTGAGGCCAGATGGTCGAGCGAGACCCGCAAGCCTGCCGCCATCGGATGACCACCATGACTGAGCAACAGCGGATCAATAGCATCCAGGGCTGCTGCCAGATCCACGGTGGGCACCGACCGACCGGATCCCGAGGCTTCCCGTCCATCGGGGGGAATGGTCAGCAACACTGTCGGACAGCCATAGGTTTCGGCCAATCGAGACGCTGCAATCCCCAATACCCCGGCATGCCAACCCGTTTGAGCTAGGACGATGCCCCCTTGATCGGCCAGATTTTGGAGTTCCACCTGCGCTTGGGCGTCCTCCACCACCGCTTCTGTCAGGATCTTGCGCTCCTCATTGGTGACGATAAAGGCGTCTACCAGCTCTGTCGCTCGCTGGGGATCCCTCGTCGTCAGTAGCTCCACCGCGAGGCCGGCGTCATCCAGTCTGCCAATGGCATTGAGTTTGGGAGCCAACTTGAACCCCACATCGGTGGCAGTCAGATCTCCAGATCGGGATCCCGGCATCACGGTTTCGATCAGCTGCTGTAACCCTTGGCGCGAGGTCTGAGACAAGACTGGCAACCCCCGCTGCACCAGATAGCGACACTCTCGCTGCAACACCGCCACATCTGCCACAATGCCCACGGTGGCCAAGTCCAAATAGCTCTGGATCCCTGGCTGTTCCAGTCGTTCAAAAAGAGCCTCGGCCATTTTGTAGGCCACCCCCACCCCTGGCAGCACCCGCAGGGGATGATCGGGAGGCAACCGGAGGGGATTGACCACCGCATGGGCGGCAGGCAACGTCGCGGGCAGCAGATGATGATCGGAAATGATCACATCCACCCCCTGAGCTTGGGCCTGGTCGATCTCGGCCTGATTGCTGATGCCACAATCCACCGTCACGATCAGCCGGACATCTCCCGTCAAGATCCGTTCTAGTCGGTGGGGATTGAGTCCATGTCCCTCCTGTGACCGCAGCGGAATCGTAAATTCCACATCCAGCCCCAGCGACTGCAACGCCGTCAGCAGCAAAGCGGTACTGGTCACCCCATCACAGTCAAAATCTCCCCAAATCACCACTTTCTCTTGGTGATCCCGAGCCTGGATCAGCCGCTGGACTGCCCGCTCCATATCTGGTAACTGCCAAGGCGAGGTGGGGGTATAAACCTCGGGATCCAAAAAGCTTTCTACCTGATCTGCTGCCAGCTCCCGCAGCGCCAACACCTTGGCGGCATACTTGCCCACCCGCCCTACCAGGGCTGCATTCAATGAGGGCGGCAGAGGCCGTAGATCCCAGCGATAGGTCATGGTCAAGATGCGTGGATGGAGTCAACCTCACTATACCCAGCGATTACCGGGATCCCAGCCAGTCGGTGAGCAGGGCTTCAATCAAGTCTGACAGCTCCGAGAAGCCGGATTCCCCTTCATCCAAAAGCGCTTGTTTTGCAGCTCGATGAGTCTGCCGCTGCAAGTAAATAGAGACCTTGAGATAGTCCGAATCGCTGCGGGCATCAGCCTCTGCACGGGTGGGGATCCCTGCTTTGGGCACCGCCACATAGGCTTGGGGGCTGAGCTTTTTGGGGGCTGCGCTGGCGGCGGACTTCGTCTCTACTGGCTGAGGGGGAGGGGGTGTTCCTGGGGGATCCGGCGGGCTAGATCCCGGATCTGGCAGCAACTTTTTGAACTTGCTCACGGCAGCATCTCCCGTCCTACCGCAACGTAGTCACTCCAGGCGGTTTTGGCACGGGGATCCGCCACCTTGTAGACCGGGATCCCTTCTAGAGCAGCTTTTTGGTAGGCCACCAGTCGCCGGATTTGAGCTTTAAACAGGGGTACCCCAGCCTCTCTGAGAAAGCTACGGGCCTCAGCCCCATCCCGACTGGGCCACGGGGGAATCAGCGTTAGCAACACCTTGTATCGAGTGGCATTCAGCTCCCGTAAAGTCTGTATTGTCAGCATCAGCGCATCCAAGGCCAACGCATCGGGTGAACAGGGCAACAGGATCCAATCGCAGCGCTGAACCAGACTCTCTAGCTGCTCTGGTGTGGGACGGGCGGGAGTGTCGATCAGTGTGTGCTGAAAGGATTGGGCGGGGATCTGCTCGGTGGTGGAGACCTGCAGGGATCCCGTCTGACCCCGCGAAGTCCAGCGAGATGCCGACTGATTGGGATCCCCATCCACCAACAGTGTGGATCCCTTTTGCAGCAGATAGTAGGCCAGATGCACCGCTGTGGTGGTCTTGCCTACGCCCCCTTTAAAGCCCGCCACGGCGATGATCATGTCACCTCCCGATGGACTGGTTACGATGCCACTGTCTGGTCACTCTTGGTCTGGTCACTCTTGGTCTGGTCACTGGTACTAGGAGCTGCTGATAAAGACGCCTTGTCCAGCTCTACCCCCAAGATATCTTGGTACATTTTGATATACTCCACCGCTGATTTTGTCCAGCTAAAGTCTTGGGCCATGCCCCGCTGCTGCAATTTGCGCCAAGGATCCTTATATTGAAAAGCCTCCCAAGCCCGCACCACGCAGGTGTATAGGTCCAGAGCTTCGTAGCGGTCGAAACAATAGCCGGTTCCGGTTTCAGCTTGGGGCACATGGTGCGACACCGTGTCCACCAATCCTCCTGTCCGCCGCACAATCGGCACGGATCCATACCGCAGGGCGATCATCTGGCTGATGCCACAGGGCTCAAATCGGCTGGGCATCAAAAAGGCATCGGATCCCGCATAGATCGTCTGGGCCAACTTGGGATCAAACTTTTGGATAAAGGCCATCCGACCCGGAAAGCGGGATTTTAGTTCCCCTAGCCGCCCTTCGTAATAGGCTTCTCCACTGCCCAACACCACCAGTTGAGCATCGCTGTAGGCCAGAAAGCGATCCATCACCTGCAACATCAGATCCAGCCCTTTTTGCTCCACCAGACGAGAGACCATCCCCATCAAAAACACATCAGGATCGGATCCCAGGCCACAGCGTTCCTGAAGATCCAATTTGTTGATCAGTCTTTTATCCAGGGTCTCGGCGGTGAAAGTTTGTTTGATAATCTTGTCGGTGGCCGGATCGAACTCCTTGGTATCAATGCCATTGAGGATTCCGCGCAGACGCTCCCCTTTGAAAGACAGCAGCCCATCTAGGGATTCCCCATGCACAGGGGTTTTGATCTCAGCCGCATAAGTGGGGGAGACGGTGTTGACCTGATCGGCATAGAGAATCCCCCCTGCCATTACATTCTTGGCCTGATAGAACCAGGGGAGCCAGGTCATCCGCTCTAACTGCCACCGCCACGGGCCTTGGTAGGCCAGATTGTGGATGGTGTAGACGGTGCCAATATCAGAGGTTTCATGCATCCATGCGGGCACCATGCCGGTATGCCAGTCGTGGCAGTGGATGATATTGGGCTTCCATCCCGTCCAGGCAAACTCCGCCACCGCATTGGCAAAGAAGGTAAACCGCCAATTTTCGTCATCCCCGTAGTACACCCGCTCGGTGGCAAAGGCTATATGAGAGACCAGATACAGGGGCACATCCGTTCCTGGCAGAGTGGTTTCGTAGATGTCGGCCATCTGCCCCATCAAGAACTTTGACCAAATGGGCATTTCGGATCGGGGATGTTGACCTTCCCCATTGCCAAAGCGATCCCACAAAAAGCCATAGAACGGCATGATGATGCGCACATCGTGCCCCATTTGCCGCAACACCGGGGGAAGGGTGCCCACCACATCTGCCATGCCCCCGACTTTAGCCAAGGGAGCTGCTTCTGCTGCTGCAAATAGAATCTTTGCTGTGGCCACTGGGATCCCTCTTGCGGTTGGATTTCTAGCTGAGCATCCCTGTGGTTCACACTTCAGAGCTCGCCTCTCATGGTACGACACAAGGGTTCTGGCCAA
>JBHJNR010000410.1:0-2527 GCA_050330615.1 Cyanophyceae cyanobacterium | reverse complement strand
ACATGACTTGTCCCGGTACATTGATAACCTGCATCGTTGATAAGATATGGTCTCGCCGGATCCAATTAGAGCTGTTCAATACTGATTCTTTCTCAAGAAGATCTACCCTGCGATGAAGTAAATCTTCTAACTCAAATCGTATCCCGACAAAATCAAGCAAACTCATTGTCTTCTGAGTCTCTGATTCAAAGACAACTAACACATCCACATCACTATCTGGTCGGAAATCATCTCTTAAAACTGAGCCAAACACTGAAAACTCATGAATGGCATGGTGATAGCAAAACAAATCTAACTGGCTCGGTGTAATCTTGAGTCGCTCATAGATTTGGTGATGATCAAGCATACATCTAGATCTAGAAACAGCAGAATTCACATTCTCATTTAGATAAAATCGAATCCGATAGATATCGTTCCTGACTGGCGTTAGCTTCTGCTGTTTTTATCTTATCAGCCGGGAACTGCAGTCTAACCAGACTCTCCACATCAAGCTTTGCCAACAGCTCCAGTTCAGGATACCCCATCGGGATCCACCCCCAACTCCCGCAGCTTTTGGGCCAGCAGCTCTGCTCGTTGCTGCTCTTGATTAGCCCGTTGCTGCGCCTGCTCTGCCCTGGCCAATGCCTCCCCAGGACTAACAAACAGCCCACCCAAGGGATCCGATTGGCCATCATTGTTTCCCAGTTATCTTTTATCTTTGTCGCTACAGATGGGATCCCAGTAGCTCCCTCAAGCCCCTAACACTTGATCCACTTTTAGCCCCTGCACCCAAGCAGATTCAATGGGATCCCCTGTTTTATAGACCTTTTCCTCGTAGAGTCCCCGCACCCAAGTCAGAATAGTTATCTGCTCTACCATCGGATCCACAATCCAATACTCCGGGATCCCGCGTGATTCATATTGGGAACGTTTGAACCGATAATCCCGGTCGATATTGACTTGTCCAGGGCTAACCACTTCCACCACCAACGAGGGGGGAGGCATATCCAAAGTGATGAGAGAACGTGGGGATCCCTTGAGAAGTTGTACCAGTTCAGGCGACAACACCATTAAGTCTGGAATTCTGACCGTAGTACGGATACCGATGACAGCAAGCTCCGTCTTTTGCCTAATTTGAATAGCTGGGATCCCGGCTTGCAAAAAGTGGCCGAACAACAGAGATGCGATGATGCAGTTGATCTCGCTTTCAGTTGGCATCGCTCGCAATCTCCCATTCTCAAGCTCGTAGCTAGCCTCAGTGCCATCATCAAAGGCCAGAAACTCCTCAAGCGTCATCGCCTGTTCTGTCAGAAGCACCATCATTTCTTCTCCTGAGTGTTAGCTCATGTTATTTGATCGGGATCCACCCCCAACTCCCGCAACTTTTGGGCTAGCAGCTCTGCCCTTTGCTGCGCCTGCTCTGCCCTGGCCAATGCCTCCCCAGGACTCACAAACAGCCCCCCCAAGGGATCCCGAAGCTCCAAATCAACACCCGACAATCCAAACTGGATCCCCAACCGTGGACTCACCCACCCCTGCATCTGCGGGATCACCGTCAACCCCTCCCTGCGGCGTAGAAAACCCTCTAAGGTGCCCTCATCCGGATCGTAGATGTAATACTCCTCCACCCCATATCGCTCATAAAAATGCAGCTTGCGGGACATCTCCTTAAACGTATTGCCTGGAGACAAAATCTCAAATACCACCTGAGGCGGGATCCCGTCTTCCTCCCATTGGCGATAGGATCCCCGTTCCCCTTTAGGTCGACCAAAGGCTACCAAAGCATCTGGGGCCACACGGATTTTGGGATCCCCCTCCACCGGATACCAGAGCAGATCCCCGGCCACAAACACGTTGGCATCCTGGCGAAATAGATGTTCTAGACCCTCTTTAACCGTGACGATCCAGCGAAATTGCCGAGTATTATCTGCCATCGGCTCACCATCGCTGTCGGGGTAAAAAACCCGAGAAGGAAGTGTCTGCATAACTCACCAAGCCCAGCATGAGCCTATACTATCCAATCTCAATCCTGGCTCATCAAGACATCGTTACTTGCAACTCAAGAAAGGTGCCTGAGAATGGTCTGCCAGATCAGCCTTTAGCCTACGTCTGCCACCGCTGGGGTAGCGGTCTCCACTGGGATCCTACCCACTGTCAGGGTCTCTAACCATTGGATCAAACTATCCACCTGTTTGGTTGGGGGCATTTGCCCTAATCCACGCACCGTGACTTTGCCCGTTTGATAAACAAAGCGAGTTTTGAGGTGACTGGGCAATTTCTCCCGCAGGTCTTTCCAGGCCGGTTCCGCCATCGGAGTCTCTAGCAGCACATGTTCCCGAGCGGGCTTGATGCGGGAGAAGCCAACGGATTTGGCGATCAGCTTCAGCTCCATCACCTGCACCAACATCTGGACGGGTTGGGGCAATGGCCCATAGCGATCTGCCCGCTCCGTTGTGATCTGCACCAACTCAGGCCGGGATCCCGCGCTGGCCAATTGGCGATAGGCGGTCATCTTTTGGTCATTGTCGGGAATATAGCTCTGGGGGAT
>JBHJNR010000409.1:0-6538 GCA_050330615.1 Cyanophyceae cyanobacterium | reverse complement strand
CTGGCCCGTTTGCTGGATCTGGGGGAGCAGGCGCTCAAGACCTGGGAGGTGGTGGTGTCTGATTTTCTCTCGCCCCCTGAGCTAGCAGAAGGACTGCGCTGCTTTGAGCCATTGACCGAGCTGACAGCTGTAGCCTGGGGGGGATATCCCCAAGCCGAGCGGCAACGGCTGGCCATTGCCCGCACCAGCCTCAACCCCGATCCGGCTAGCGTACCCTTGGCTTTTATTGAAATTCGGGGCAACTTTTTATTTGATACTGCCACCCACCGGGACTTTTTGGGATCCCTATTGGGCACAGGGATTGTGCGAGAGAAGGTGGGGGATTTGCTACTGCTAGGAGAACAGGGATCCCAGGCGATTGTGGTGCCAGATCTGGTGGAGTTCCTGCAGCTACATCTGACCCAGGTGCGCTCCGTCCCGGTCAAGGTGGTGGAGATCCCCAGTGACCAGCTCAAGGTTCGCCCCCCCCGTACCAAGCCGATCACCAGCGTTGAAGCCTCACTGCGACTCGATGCGGTGGCCTCCGCTGGATTTAGCATGTCCCGCAGCAAGATGGCAGACCTGATCTCCGGTGGGGATGCGCAGGTGAACTGGAAAGGGGTGACTCAAACCAGCTCGACCCTACAGATGGGGGATCTGGTAACGGTGCGCGGAAGGGGCCGACTCCAGATTGAGGATGTAATGGAAACCAAGAAAGGTCGCTATCGGGTGCAGATGACCCGCTATCTCTAGGGGCTAGGCGCGGCAAGAGCTTCTGCTACGAACAACCACCACAACAACAAAACGCCGCAACCTCATGACAGGGCTGCGGCGTTTTGAGAGATTGAGTGCGAGACTTTACATCACATCCAGATCAGGGATCCTAGTGGGCAGCAGGGCGGTGAATCTTGCGGGCCAATCCGACTTTCTCCAGAACCCAAATTGCCCAGAAGGTCATGTCGATCTCCCACCAGGTCAGACCCGCTTTGGCACACTTGGGATCGGCATGGTGGTTGTTGTGCCAGCCTTCGCCATAGGCCAAGATGGCAGCCCACCAGAGGTTACGGGCATTGTCATCGCTGTCATGAAACCGACGGTAGCCCCAGAAGTGGCTGGCGGAGTTGATCAACCAAGTGCAATGCCAGAGGGTGACGGCCCGGAGAAAGATGCCGTAGGTGACAAATGTCCAACCACCGAAACCTGTCCAAGCACCCAAACCATAGAGAAGGAGGCCCAAAATCACCTGAGGCACCAAGTGATTGCGGTCAAGCCAGCGGTAAAAGGGATCCCGAGAGATATCGGGAGCCAGCCTAGCATTGTTGGCCGGGTTGAATACTTCATCCCGTTGATAGATCAACCACATGATGTGGCTCCACCAAAAACCCCGCCGTGCGGAGTAGGGATCCTTCTCTTCGTGCTCGGTATAGGCATGATGCTGACGATGGGAGGCCACCCAAAAGATCGGCCCACCCTGAATGGCCAATGCTCCAAACAAAGCGAACACCCGCTCCAGCCACATAGGCACCTGGAAACTCCGATGGCTGAGGAGGCGGTGGTATCCCAAGCAGATGCCTAGACTACCGAAACACCAGTGCAGCAGCAGTGCCACACCCAGTCCAGCCCAGGAAAAATTGAATACCAGCGCACCCAAAGCGATGCTGTGAAAAACCGTAAAGAAAACCACATGATCCCAGGCGAGCCGAAGAGGCTTGGTCTCAGGCTGCTCGGGGGGCTTGGATGCAACAGAAACTGTCATGGATGAATCAAACCTCTTGACGGTTAGGGGGAGTTTGGGATGAATCGCACTCGCTCAAGGTGGCAGTGATACCAACAGGCAGATCATGCAAAAAGGAGTGAGCCTCATCCGGGATGTGGGTTCAACCACAGACAACTGTACTCATGGGAGCACACAGAGAGCAAGATCCTGGAATGCATTGGCATTGAAGCGCCTCAAGGTTTCTCTACAGGCTCTACCCTCTAGTCCGGTTCCCACGTTGATGTGGGAGAAGGGACATTTTAGGAAAAACCTACAGACTTGAAATACAGCTGAGAGGCAACAATGAAACTAATGCAAGTGACCCTTGCTTGACATTTAGCCTAACGATCTTCCACGGTTAATGCAAGTTCTACTTGCAACCTGCATGCCTTCATCTCAGCAGTCGACCCGTCAGCGACTCTTGACAACCGCCAAAGATTTATTCGCGCGTCAGGGCATCACCCAAACCACGACACGCCAGATTGCGGAGGAAGCTGGGGTCAATGAGGTCACGCTGTTTCGACATTTTCGTACCAAACAGGGGCTGTTGTTGGCGGCATTTGCCGATCTGGGGGTGTTCGATGGCATTGGGGATCTGGGGCTAGATCCGGCTCAGACCTTGGATATGAGATCTGTCTTACTGGCCTATGTCAAGCAGTGTTATCAAGCCCTGATCAGCAATCCTGAGCTGCTGCGGTCGGTGGTGGGGGAGGCAGGGCTCTACTCGGATGAGCACCAGGCGGCTCTCCAAGGGGGCTTTGCCCAGGCCCAACACCAACTGGCCGAGTATCTCGCTCAATCCAGCCTCTACAAGCAGCATAAGGGGATCCCTCAGACCGTTAACCCATTAGAGACCGTTAACCCATTAGAACCCGTTCACCGCTTAGAGAATGATTCTGCCCTGCTCCATCTGCTGATTTTGGGATCCGCCATGCTCCAAGTCACCACCGGATCCCCACCCTTGGCGGAGTCGAATGACGGACTAGCTTGGATCCTAGACTTTTGGCTGCGGGGGGTAGGGCTACCGCCAGCTATTGATGAATCTTCGGATTTTCTTTAGAAAGCTAAAAACTTTCTTGAGATGGGATTACATTCCGAAACAAATAGGAACAAATGGGCTGGAGGTCGTGGGATCCCTGCCCCTTTGGTGAATCAGTTGCCCCCAGTCGAGAGAAAAGCTGCTCTCTTGCGCCGACCCAGCCGGAGGAACTTCGGTAGAATCATCGGCAGTCGGAAGTTTCCAGTTGGTTTGTCGATTTGGCCTGTTGTTTTGTAAATCTGGGTGGATCACAGCTGTGATGGTGAAATCGTGGTGTCTGGCCTTGGCGACAGCAAGTGTGGTGGCAGGGGGCTTGACAGCTCTAACGTTAGTGACAGGCTCGACCGTTGAACCGGGATCCTCAGTCCAGGCCACCACTGTCCAGCCCACTACCCTACAGCCTAGGGCGATTACCTCTCTCAATCCCACTCTCCAAATCGGCATCCGGCAACGGTTTGGCAGCGAGGAAGCGGATCAAGTGATCTTGGCAGCGCCAACGGGATCCCTGCTTACTGTGACCTTTACGGATGCAGCAGGTCAGACCCAGGTTCAACGCACCCCCCGCATCACCCTGGGCATCGTTAATCAAGGGCTAGCCCGCCCCGAGCTTGAGGAACGGCTGATTTTGAGCAGCCACAAGAGTTTTGAGAGCGCTGAGGCCAGTGCCCGTCAGTGGATCGCCCGAGGGATCCCAGCGGAGATCGCCCAGCCGCAAGAATGGCAGGTGTGGGCACAGCGGGGAGCCTATACCTCTGACCAAATCCGCCAGATCGCCGCCAATGCCCAGGCTCAGCAGATTCCCACCGTGCGAGTTCAGCAACAACAGCGCACCCAACGGCCCGTCTTGAGCTGGGTTCATGAGCACTATCGCTATCACCGCACCCACATCCAGGTCACCAGCGATGCAGGGTACATGCAGGTGGGGGAGTATACCTACGCGGGCGATATCCGGGTGCAGCCCAACGCCTATGGCACCTATAGCATTGTCAATGCTGTCCCTTTGGAGACCTATTTGCGGGGGGTGGTGCCCCATGAAATTGGCCCCGGTGCCCCCATCACCGCCATCGAAGCCCAGGCCATCTTGGCCCGAACCTATGCGCTACGCAATCTACACCGTTTTGTGATCGACGATTACGAGCTGTGTGCCAACACCCATTGCCAGGTCTATCGGGGCTTATCGGGCACGATCCCCCAGATCGATGCGGCTATCCAACGGACGGCGGGCCAGGTTTTGGCCTATGGCGGGGATCTGGTGGATGCCGTCTATTCCTCCACCAATGGCGGGGTGTCGGCAGCTTTTGAGGATATTTGGGATGGGGATCCCCGTCCTTATTTGCAGCCAATTGCCGATATTGCTGACCAACCGGGACAGCTGCTGGATCTCAGTCAACCAGGAGACTTTCGGGCATTTATTGACCAGCAGGAGGGCTTTAATGAGGTGGGCATCTCTCGCTTTTTCCGCTGGAATAGCACCAAAACTCTGGAGGAGTTGAGCGAGTCCCTCCGACAAGGACAGGATTTCCTCGGGATCCCATTGCCCACTTGGAGCCGCATCTCTGGGCTGGCTATCCTCTCCCGTGCCCCCAGCGGTCGGATCCAAGAGCTGCAGATCACCTTGGAAACTCCCCAGGGATCCCATGCTTTTGTGGTGGAAAAAGACCAAGTTCGACTGGCTTTCCCCGCCTTACTCAGCACCCTTTTTGAGCTGGAGCCGGTGATGCAGGGTGAGTCCTTGACGGGATACACCTTTGTGGGCGGTGGCTTTGGTCATGGGGTGGGCATGAGCCAATACGGATCCTATGGTTTGTCTCGCCGAGGGTTCACCGCCGCTCAGATTCTGGATTTTTATTATCCGGGTACCTCATTGACCCATCTGGGATCCCTGTCTCAAGCTCTACCCTAGGGCGTGCCATCCGTTTGGAATTGATGCAATGTCATCGCTCATCTACAAAAGAGGTACTTGAGATGGGTTGTGAAAGGTACTGAGACAATCTCTCCGCTTCTTGCTCAGCCCGTTTCACACAGTCCCCTAGCGAGACCCCATCGGTATAATTGCTGCATAGCCTCACACCGGGATCCCCAGACAACAGGGTCTGTAAGGTTTGAATGCGTTGGCGATGGCCGATGGTGTATTGCGGAATCGCCTGCTGCCAGATCCGATCTCCCAACACAAAGGGATCCACGGGTCGCTTCAGCAGAATCCGACTCAGATCGTGATGGACAGCCTTGACCCGCTGCTCGGTGGTCATCTCCACAATCGGAGTCACCCCATGCTCTCGAGCAAACCTGGCATCTGTTGCTCCACCGATAAAGTTGAGTAGGCAGCAGTAGCCCTCGGGAGCACGACCGAGAAAGAGGCTGGAGGCCCAGATAGTGCCCAAAGTGCGTAACCCTTGAGAGCGGGGAATCAGATGCCCAAAGCCCTCCAGCCTGGGCAATGCATCGGCAGGATACGCCAATGTCACCACCGCCACCGGAGAATAAGGGATCCCTTGCAAAATCTCAGCTGCATCAGGTCGATAGGTTGCCAATACCCCAGCCGCTGCATAAGCCGGGATCCCGAGGGCCACGGATCGAGCGTAGATTGTCTGGGATCCCGACGGAGTGTCAAAGGTGACCGCGTAGCCGGTGGCTGTGGGGGCCAAGGTTTGGGCTCGCCACTCCATCCTGAGACTGGATCCCAATTGGTCGGCCAGTGCTTGGGGCAATTGTTGCAGCCCTTGTCGTAGGGATCCCAGTTGCCCTCGTTGGGGAGCTGGGTTGATCTGCGGTGAAAGTGGCGGTTTGGGTACGCGGGGAGCCTGCCACAGTCCGGCAAACAAGCTGCCGTAGCGCTCCTCTAGATCGGCAAACCGGGCGAATGCTGCCCGCGCGCTGAGCTGATCGGCATCGCCGGCATAGACCCCCGACACAAATGGGATCACCAGCCGCTCCACCACTTCGGATCCCAACTGGCGGCCAAAGAACTGCCGTACCGATTCTTCGGGGCCGGGAGGATAGCCTACAAACCCCAGCAGTCCTCGCAAGGCCCGTAATTTGCCGCCAATGCTCAATAAGGTGGATCCCACCACCGCCGGAGGGTTGAGGGGAATGGGCAACAGTTGGCCGTCCCACCAGACATAGCGGGGCAGCTTGCCGTCCGCCCAAACCAGATCCTGAGCCAAGCCCAAATCCGCCACCAGGTTAAGCAATGCTGGAGCTGGAGTGAAGCTATTGGGGCCTTCTTCCCAGATATAGCCCTGCCGAGATTGGGTGATGATAGATCCGCCCACCTGGGATCCCGCTTCTGTCAGGCACACTGATAGCCCTTTTTGCTGGAGTCGCCAGGCTAGGGTCAGTCCTGTGATACCGGCACCGATCACCAAAGCCGATAAGGGATGATCAGGAGAGGATCCCAGGGTCACTGAGCTGGAAGTAGAGGGAGAAGAAAGAGAACTATCAGGCATTGATTGACAATGGGGATGAGGGGCTGCCCTGATCCTATCGTGAGGACAGATCCCCACTACCGGTTTGACCCCTTTTGGCAGCGTTGGAATAGGCGGCGCTGCCCCGTTTGCGCTTTCTCTCCCCCTGTCTCAGGAACTGGGGCACTCCACTTCTTGCCCCTCAGAGCCTTTGAGCATTGGAAAAGGAATACAACCCCCGTCTTTCTAGGACGGCTTTTCTTCTTGTAGCCTATCAATCCAGTCCTCTATCATCTGCGTCATGGTTTTCCGCTTGGACGCTGCAACACGGCGCAGTTTTTCCAGCCTGTCAGAGTCAAC
>JBHJNR010000408.1:0-26104 GCA_050330615.1 Cyanophyceae cyanobacterium | reverse complement strand
TCCAAGGTGTTCTCAATCTCTGAAACCTGCTCAGCAGTCGGCTCTAGCTTGAACTCCCAGGTCATGTTTAGCATGGCCTTATTATACCCTAAGAAATAGGTTCATGCTTCTTAGGGTCATAGTATTGCTGCTCCCTCTGGTCGCCCGTCGCTTCACCACCCCCTAACCCCTTCGGGGTATAGGCGGAGCACTGCGACGGATTCTGGTAGAATTCACTGCCATCAGCATCGGCCTCAAAGCAGTGGGCTGCCGTCAAAACATAGGCATAGTCGTCGTCATTGCCAATCCAGGCACCTGAGCAATCACCCACCGTCTCGCCATCACTCGAAAAGGCAATCGTTGCCTCAAACTGCGGTTCGTAGGCCAAGTCGATGTGCGCGCCAAAGCCTGCGCTTGGGTCGGCATTGGTGCCCCCTTCTTCCGCCCAGGTGCTGTCTAAGATTACAACAGCTCCGGCTGAAGCTATCCCGACTAACCACGTTGAGGCAATACCTAACCCAAGCACTGCACGCATAATTGCCCCGTTTTGCTCTTGTGTATACAGCCTGTTCACTCACTATCTACTGATCGTTTCAATCCTGGTTTTGATGCTGATTCGAGCTCGTAATGGAAACTCAATTCTCTTATCGAGGAACTTCAGGCAACCGTAGGGTCTGCCACAGCCACTCACTGCCCTGTGGGTCATAAATCCGCCACGCCACCAGTCCAGCGAAGATCAAAATCCCAATGGAGACGACGATCAGCACCACCCCAAACACCGTGCGGATCCCTTGGGTAATTTGTCGCCATAGCCCTCTCTTGGGGGGAGGGGGTAAAGGCCGCGAGGATACAGGCGGGGGAGCCACAGGTTGAGGCCTTGCCACAAAGGGCGGGATCTCGACGGGGGTTGGGTGAGCAGCCTTGGACAGGGACTTCAGGGATCTCTGAGAGGGCACACTGGCCACCTTGATCGCCGGAACAGGGGGCTCTTTCATGGCATTGAGGATCGTTTGAACAGCGGCAGGCACCAAATCCTGTCGGATCCATTGGGTGAGTTGAGGTACCGAGATCGATCCCAAATTCGGGATCCCGAGATGATTAACCCGCTCCACCAGCAGCCGATCATGGCTCAAGAGGATCACCACCACTTGGGGTTGCTGCTTGGCTAGGGCATAGGCGCATTCTGCAATGGTCTGGGACAAGCGGGCTCGTTTGCTCTGGCTGGGATCCCCTGTGACTCCTGCGGGGTTGCCCAACAAAACATGTCCAGCAGAAACCTCAAAGGTTCGAGCAGACTCATGAAAGCGCAAAAAGGCCCGCGCCACCTCTTCCTCTGCTGGAGTTACCGCCCGCCGGGTCAAAAAGTCTATCTCCTGCCAGACCGTCTGCGGCAGGACACATGCCCCAAAGCTGGCCCATTCCTGCCACTGTCGCAGTTGAGTGGCCAATAAAGCCGTGCTATCCACAATGATGAGGGGACGGATCCCAGCCATAGGTCACTATCCACACAATTCTCTTAGAGTATCGGATTTAGAATATCGGATCCCACTCGCACTCTGGCAGCGGTTTGATCGGGACACAAACCCCACCCAGGTTGAAGAAATGTAAAGATTCTGGGGCCATTTCCAGAAAAACCCGGAAACCACATCCTCTGGAGAACCCCAGTTAGGAGAGACTTTTCGCCGATCTTCGTAGACTTTGATAACAGATGGGAACGGGATCCCAAGCCCGAAACCTGAGCGTGATAGACTTCTCAAAAGCACTCAAGATTAGGGCTAGAGCTGCCTGACTTGGGTAGCTTTCTAAATCAAGCTCTGTTAAAACACTTTTTTCTCCACATAACGCCATAAGACTCGGAGTTTTGGATATGCGTGATGCTGTCACTAGCCTGATCAAGCGGTACGACCTGGCGGGTCGCTATCTTGACCGGGATGCCATGGATACCCTCAAAGCCTACTTTGGCACCGGGATTAGCCGGATCCAGGCGGTCAACACCATCAACCTCAACTCGGTGGATATCGTCAAAACCGGATCTGCCCGTCTGTTTACCCAGGTGCCCGACCTGCTGCGTCCCGGTGGCAACGCCTACACCACCCGCCGCTATGCCACCTGCCTGCGGGATCTAGACTACTACTTGCGCTATGCCTCCTATGCTTTGGTGGCGGATGATCTGAGCATTTTGGATGAGCGAGTCTTGGTGGGATTACGGGAAACCTATAACTCGTTGGGGGTGCCCTTGGGGCCAACGGTGGTCGGGATCCAAAATATGAAGGATCGCGTGCTGGAGTTATTAGATAGTGAGGGTTACAGCTTTGTGGCCGCTCCGTTTGACTATATGAGCAAAGGTCTGAGTGAGCTAAGCATCTGATCGCCTGCGGTCAAGAGGATGAAGGCAATTCCAGACACCCACAACCCTAAGCAAGCTAAGCAAAAAAATGCCAGATCATGGCAACTCTCAACTCAATAGGGATAACCCAAGGATGAGGGATCCAGCCTAAGCGGGATCCCTTTTTGGCGACAAGGCCGCAAATTAAACCATTAGGTGGATCTGACGGGGGAAATCCCGTGCTCAGATAAGCTGGAATTTACAGCACGGGTCTGCTCCAGTCTTGGGTATGGGGACAGTGCGGGGCGGCAGATCAGCAACGGGAGCCACAGTGCAAGGGATTACTGACTACGAGTTCAACCAATTTGACCTGACTGGGGGAGATCGATTACCACCTCAAAATATTGAGGCAGAGGAGGAAATCCTGGGGGGGATCCTGTTGGATCCCGAAGCCATTATCCGGGTGGCAGAGGTGCTGATCCCGGAAGCCTTCTATATTTCGGCACATCAGGATATCTATCGAGCTGCTTTGCAACTGCACAGTCAGGGGCAACCCACTGACTTGATGACCATCTGTGCCCGCCTAGCGGACATCGAAAAGCTAGAGAAAGTGGGGGGGACGGCAGCGATCCGGCGACTGCTGGAGCAGACCGTCAGTAGCGTCAATATCGACCAATACGCCCGCTTGGTGGTGGATAAATACACCCGCCGTCAGCTGATCAAGGCCAGCACCGCTATCGCCCAATTGGCCTATGACATGAGCCAACCGTTGGCGCAGGTGATGGATGCCGCTGAGCAAAAGGTGTTTGAGATCACCCAAGAGCGGGTGCAGCGGGCTCTGATCCCGGCTTCAGAGATTTTGCTCACCATCTTTTCAGATCTAGAGGACAAATTTCAGGGGGGATCCGACCTGCCAGGGATCCCGACCCGCTTCTTTGATCTAGACACATTGACCCAAGGCTTACAGCGTTCAGACCTGATCATCATCGCCGGAAGGCCCTCCATGGGAAAGACCAGCTTCGCGATCAATATGGCTCGCAATGTCGCTGCCCATGCCAATTTGCCAGTGGCAGTGTTTAGCTTAGAAATGTCGCGGGAGCAGTTAGTCCAACGGATGCTCTCCAGCGAGGCCCGCATTGAGAGTAATCGGCTTCGGGCCGGGCGGATCAACGATCAAGAATGGCAGCGGCTTAGCCAAGCCTTTGGTTTTTTGGCCCAAGCCCCGATCTATATTGATGACACGGCTAACGCCACCGTGACCGAACTGCGCTCCAAAGCTCGGCGGCTGCAAGCAGAAACAGGAGGAGCCTTGGGTATGGTCTTGATCGATTATTTGCAACTGATGCAGGGATCCTCAGAAAATCGGGTTCAGGAACTTTCTCGGATTACGCGAGGTCTAAAAGGGTTGGCAAAAGAACTGATGGCTCCGGTGGTAGTCCTCTCTCAACTCAGCCGAGCAGTGGAATCTCGCTCTGACAAGCGACCTCAACTGTCGGATCTGCGGGAATCCGGCTGTTTGGCGGCAGATACCAATCTGGTGGATGCGGACTCTGGCAAGACCTGGACGTTGGAGCAGCTGGCCAATCTGGGGGATGCCAAAGAACTGCCCCGGTTGCTCAGCCTCAATGCCCGTGGTCGTTTGGTGCCCCAGCGGCCAGAAAAGGTGTTTAGCACCGGCCCAAAACCCGTCTATACCCTGCAAACCCTTCTCAATCACAGCATCCAGGCCACCGGCAATCATCCCTTCTACACCCGCCAAGGCTGGAAACCACTGGATGATCTGCAACTGGACGAGGATATCGCCATCGAAGAGAACGGCGAACTGATTTGGGATCCCGTCACCTCCATCAGCGAACCAGGGGATCCCGTCATGGTCTATGACATCGAGATGCCCCGGCACCACAACTTTGTCGCCAACCGCATCATCGTCCACAACAGTATTGAGCAGGATGCCGACATCGTCATGATGCTCTATCGGCCTGAATATTATGATCCCAACACCAACGAGCGGGGCATCGCTGAGATCATCATCGCCAAACACCGCAACGGCCCCACCGGCACTGTCAAACTATTGTTCGAGAACCAGTTCACCCAGTTCCGCAATCTAGCTGATTCCAACCGCTAAGAACTGCTCACGGCTGATGGGGGAATTGGCTTTCTACGGGCCTCCCAGACAGATTTGAATTGGCAACTGCAAACCCAGCTTAGCGGGGGAAATGCACCACGATGATGGAGACATCAGGGTGGGCGCGGGCGATGGTTTCTGGTTCTCGCCCTAATGTGGATTGGCCAAACTTTTCTGCCCCTGTGCCAGGGATCAGTACCAGCAGGTCATTGGGTCGTAAGGTCTCGTTGACGGTGGCCACCAGATCTCCAGCTCCATCTTGGATCGGGATGTCCACTGCTTCTAGGTGCAGCCGGGGTGAGGTGGACTCTGCCTTGGTCTGTACCAGCAAAAGCAAGGGATCCGCCTTCAGTTCTCCTGCCAAGAGCTTGGATAGCAGCACTGTCTCCCGCAGGATAGCTGGATCCATCTCCAGGGCTTCCACAGCCAACACCACACGGGTGACATTTTGAATCGGTTGGCTCAACCGTGAAATCAAGATCGGCACCCTGGCTTGGCGAATCACCGTATCGGTGACAGAACCAAAAAAGTTTTCCTGATAGCTGGAAAACCCCTTCCAACCCAAGATCACCAAGCTGACTTGTTGCTCGGTGGCCGCCCGCAGGATCCCTTTCTCGATCGACTCCGCCACGCGGGGGATGGTCTGTACCTGGCTGACCGCTGCATGGGCCACATTGGCCGCCACCGCCAGCAACTCCTGCTGCCGGATCTGATCACCGATGGCAATCGGGCCATTGCGATCGGACAACACATGCAGGGGCAAGAGGATCCCATTGGAGGATTTGGTCAACAACAGAGCCAGCCGCAGCAGATTATCCTCCGTGTTGGGGTTAGCCACCGGCACCAAAACTCGATCCCCCCAGGTGGTTTTGGCGGGTTCTGGTGTAGAGGTTTTGGCGGTGCCCATATCCACCTGTTGTCCCCAGCGAGAGGTGATCCACGGAGACAGTACACAGGTGAACAGGATCATAGCGATGGTGCCATTCACCGTCAGCTCATCCACCAGCCCCACATCAAAGCCCACCGTGATCGCCGCCAAGGTTGCGGCTGCCTGAGCCACAGACATCCCAAACATGACCATCATGCTGGACTTCCGCCAGCCAAAGATCCGCGCCGATCCCCACGCCGCCAGGAATTTGCTGATGACCTCCGCCACAATCATCACAGCGGCCACCAACAATGACCGAGCATCCCCAAACAGGATGCCTGGATCGATCAGCATCCCCACCGAGATCAAAAAGAAGGGGATAAACAAGTTATTGCCAATAAATTGCAGCCGATTCATGAGAGGGCTGAGCTGAGGAATGATCGGGGTAATGGCGGTTCCAGCCAAAAAAGCCCCCACCACTGGTTCGATCCCCGCCAGGTTGGCCCCATAGGCCACCACAAATAATGTGGCCATGACAAAGGTAAATTCGGCCCCCTCATCATGGCCAAATTGTCGAAAAAACCACTTGCCAAGTCTGGGTACCCCCACCAGTGTTGCCACCGTAAACACAGTGATGGAGGGGATCAGTCGTAGCCAAAAGGCCAGGGTCAGATCTCCTTGGTGGGCTCGTACCACCACCACCAACACCAGCAGGGCGATGATATTGGTGATCAGAGTGGCTCCCAATGTGGCCGTCACCGCCTGGAGCCGCACGATCCCCAACTTGGTGGCGATGGGCAGGGCAATCAGGGTGTGGGAGGCAAAACAGGAGGCCACCAAAACCGCAGGCAAAAACTCGTAGTCCAACGCCATCATGGCCCCGGTGCCAATCAGCATGGGCAGGGCAAAGGTGAGCGCACCAAAAATAGAAGCCTTATCAGCATTCAGCTTCAGATCTTCAATGCTGGTTTCCAACCCAGCCAGAAACATCAAGAACAGCAGTCCCACCGTTCCCAGCAGGACGATGGTATCATCCCGCTCTAGCATCCCCAACCCATAGGGGCCAACCACCAAGCCAGCCAAGATCAAGCCGATGATACCTGGCATTTTGAAGCGCTCAAAGATCAGCGGGATTACCAGCATGATCGCCATGATGATCAAAAAGATCAGCACTGGATCTGTAATGGGGCCGATGATGGCTCCCAGCGGCGAGTGATTAAAATCTAGAAACGTCGCTGTCATCTTTTCTCCATTGAGGTAGGGATCCCGCTGGGATCCGAGCACTGATGTGGGCTAGAGCAAGAGGGTAGCCATAGCACTATCAGGCTGGCCCTTTCAACCCACAAAACCTTCACATTCTAGGCAATAACTTATCTGATTAGGATCTTGTGCCCCCAGTCCCCTCCCTGCATAGATTTGAGGGGATGTTCTTTTCAGGAATTGGGGGAAGACTATACCCTAGAGAAGTTCGCCTCAGATGGGCTCTGGGATCCGATTCATGTTTGTCTTTTTTTCCCTCTTGATTTTGATTGGTTTGGCAATCGCCGCCCTTGTGGTGCCCCGCTATTATCTGGGTCTCAATGACCAGACTGCACGGCGGCGGCAGGAGGAGGAGCAATTTCGCCGGATTCTGGAGATGGAAAAACTGCGCATGAGTGGCCCCAAGGAATCCTCGGGATCAAACGGGGGATCCTCCCCCCGGCCTCCCCATGCTCGATAGGCTCTCGGCTACCTGATCAGGCCCGACGAAAGACCACTGACAGATTATTGGCGGGCATTTCAACCAGGGTAGAGAGCTGCAACTGATGGGCTGCTGCTGCTGCCATCACATCTTCGAGATGACGCACCCCCCACTCGGGATCCTGGCTTTGGAGGCTGGCATGGAAGGCTGCATTGCTGGGGGCGGTGTGGGATCCCTGCCGTTGAAAGGGGCCATACAGATAGAGAATGCCGCCTGTTGGCAGGATCCGTTCGGCCCCCGCCAATAGCCCTAAACCCGCTGCCCAGGGGGCAATGTGAATCATGTTGATAGCGACGATGGCGGTGATATCGGTAAGGTTCTCGTCTGATTCAACAGAGGATTCAACAGGGGATTCGACCGACCAGACAGGATCCCTGACATCAAGGGTGAGGGGGGCAGACAGTCCTTGGGGTTGGAGTTGCTCTCGCCAAGCGGCAATGCTGGCGCAGGCGATGGGGCTGACATCTGTGGGTAACCAGCGGCGGGGCTGGAGATGGGGAGCCAAGTAGACGGCATGCTCGCCTGTGCCGCTGGCAATCTCTAATACGGTGCCCGTGGGGGGCAACTCCGATTGCAGCACCTGGAGGATGGGCTCCCGATTCCGTGCGGTAGCAGGGGCATATTGGCGGGCATCGAGGGGAGAATGGGTCACCTAGTTTGGATCAGAACAGTGAAGAGATTTTAAAGCAGCTCAGGAGCCAAGTCTAGCCGTGGGGCATCATGAGCTGCGGCTACCTGCTAATTTTGAGGACTGATGGTGACCTCAGGCTCAAAAGGCTCAAACGGGGCACAGGATCCCCCCAGAGCAATGGCGATGGTGCAGGTGTTACTGACGATCATGCCCACATAGGTGTCGCCCTCTTCCCCCAGGGATCCCAGTGAATCAGAAAAGAGTTCCTGCGCTGCCAGTGCTACCCCAGCCTCCTCTGCCACCGTCTGGATCAAGGCCGGGTTGATCGTCGTTTCAGCAAAAATCGCGGGCACATTGGCCTCTCGAATATCCCGCACCAATGTCGCCACAGTCTGGGCGCTGGGCTGTTCCTCAGTGCTCAACCCAATCAGGGATCCCACCACCTCAAGTCCGTAGGCTTGGGCGTAATACTGAAAGGCATCATGGGTGGTGACCAACTGGCGCTGCTCAGGTGGGATGGTGGCAATCTGCTCCCCGACCCACTCATGCAGGGATCCCAGTTGGGCCAAATACTGCTCCCCTTGCGCTGCAATCACTTCCTGCTCGGCTGGCAACAGCTGCTGCAATTCATCAATCAGGGTTTTCACCATCTCTATCCCCAGCTGTACATCGCCCCACAGGTGTGGATCAGGAGCGCTTCCCCCGGTCAATTCTAGAGCCTGCAAGTCCTCTGCCAAGGGCACCTGACGAGCATTGGATCCCGTACTGCGGATGATCCGGATTAACTCTGGTTCCAATTCATAGCCATTGAACAGAATCAGATCGGCCTGCTCGATGGCAATGCTGTCAGCGGGCACCGGCTCGTAGATATGGGGATCCACCCCCGGCTGCAAAATCGTCTGGTGCTCGAAGGCGGATTCCACTAGATCACCCCCGATTTGAGCCGTCCAATCGCCAATAATGGTGGTGGTGGAGACCACACGCGGCTGAGCCACCACTGACCCAGGGATGCCGAGGCTGATTCCCACGGCTGGGATCCCGAGCACTATCGCGACCCACATTTTTTGTTTCATAATCAATTCATGATCTGTATAGTCACCTTATAGCCCAGTTATGCTAAAAATGAAAGGAATATGAAAATGAATTCCCGGTACTGATGTTGAAACCCTCTGCCCTCATCACCACAGGCATCCAGATTCGCGATCTGACGGTGGGCTATCGCTCGGTGTTGGCGCTCACAGACATCAATCTCAGCTTTGGGTCGGGATCCCTGCATGGAATCCTGGGGCCCAATGGCGCGGGCAAGAGCACCCTGATTAAGGCCATGTTGGGATTGATCTCAGCTCAATCGGGATCTGTGCTCTATCGCGATCGCCCCCTCTGGCAACAGCGGCATCGGGTGGCCTATGTGCCGCAGCGTTCCCAAATCGACTGGACATATCCTGCCACCGCCTGGGATGTGGTAACGATGGGCCGGGTGCAGCAAACTGGTTGGTTTCGCCGCCTCTCTAGCACCAGCCATCAGATCGCCCAACAGTCCTTGGCGCGAGTGGGGATGCAGGACTTTGCCCAGCGTGGGATTGGGGAGCTTTCGGGTGGGCAGCAGCAACGGGTATTCTTGGCTCGGTCGTTGGCCCAAGAGGCCGATCTATACTTCTTTGATGAGCCGTTTGTGGGGGTGGATCAGCCCACCGAACAGGTGTTATTTGAGGTGTTTCGGGAACTGGCCGCAGCGGGTAAAACTGTGCTGGTTATCCACCACGATTTGGGGGAATCGCTGGAGAACTTTGACCAACTACTGTTGCTGAACAAGCGGGTGATCGCTCAAGGATCCCCGCAGCAGGTGATTCGGCCTCAATTCTTACAGGAGACCTATGGCAGCTGGGGTGATAGTTGGAATGCAGCCTAACGAGGGTTTCCAGTGAACCTCATTGAGCTGTTAATGGATCCGCTGCAATTTGGCTTTATGCAGCGATCGTTGGTGGTGGCGGTGGCGGTTGGGATCCTCTGTGCTGTGATGGGATCCTTTCTGTTGGTACAGCGGCTGGCATTATTAGGGGATGCCATTAGCCATTCTCTGCTGCCCGGTTTGGCCATCGCCTTCATGCTGGAGGTGAATATCTTTGTGGGAGCCTTTATCGCTGGCATCCTCAGCACCCTGTTGATCAACTGGATCCGTCAGCGCACCCCGATCAAGGAAGATGCGGCGATGGGGATCGTGTTCTCCGCCTTTTTTGCCTTGGGCATCACCTTGATCTCCATCATCCAACGGCAGGTCAGGATCGATCTGAATCACTTTCTGTTTGGCAATATCTTGGGGGTGACCCAAACCGAAGTCCAAGCCACCGTCATCACGGCCGTCCTGGTGATCGTATTAGTGGCCTTATTTTACAAAGAACTTAATTTTTTTAGCTTCGATCCCATTGGAGCTGAGGCGGCAGGCTTGCCGGTACACCTGCTCGGGGTGGGGCAGATGCTCTTGGTCGCCCTCACCCTGGTGGCCAGCATGAAAGCGGTGGGGGTCATTTTGGTGTTGGCGATGCTGATTACCCCCGCCGGAACCGCCTATCTGTTGGTGCCCCGTCTGCATCAGGTGATTGGGGTGGGATCCCTGCTGGGGGTGGTGGCCAGTTTGGGGGGAATGTATCTCAGCTACTTCTTCAATATTCCATCGGGGCCAGCCATTGTCTTGGTGGCCTTTGGGTTCTTTATACTGGCTTTTCTGTTTAGCCCCCGCAGTGGCATCTTATTCCATCGTCCCAAGCAAGCTGAGGGATCCCCTTTGTGGCGGGAGATCCGGCAGTTGCTGGGGCGATAGCCCTTAAGCCAAGTCCAGGAAGGCTCTCTCTCAGGACGAGTCTGCTCGCTTCCCCTCTTAAGTTTTTCTATAACGTTGCGTTCTACAATAGGTTCAAATCACCTGATCTAATGCCACCCTTTTTGCCTCCTGCTTTGCCATGGGCTAAAGCTCTGGCCTATCCTGCTCTCGAATTTGGCCCGCTCCAATTGCCCATACTATCAGGGGCGCTACCCCCCTCATTACAGGGATCCCTCTACCGCAATGGGCCTGGACGATTGGAGCGCGGGGGACAGCAAGTGGGCCACTGGTTTGATGGGGATGGAGCCGTTTTGCGGATCCACTTTGGATCTCAGAACTCCCAGCAGTCCCAGGCTACAGGGCTTTACCGCTTCGTCAAGACCCACGGCTATCAAGTGGAATCCCAGCAGGATCGCTTCCTGTATGGGGGGTATGGCATGACCCCGCCCGGCCCCCTATGGCAACGGTGGGGGCGCATGGTCAAAAATGCCGCCAATACGTCGGTGCTGGCCCTCAATGATCGACTCCTGGCTCTCTGGGAGGCGGGATCCCCGCATCAGTTGGATCTGGAAACGCTGGATACCGTTGGGCTGGCGGATCTGGGGGGCACCTTACCGGAGGGACAGCCTTATTCAGCCCATCCCAAACGGGATCCCCACACCGGAGAGATCTTCAACTTTGGGGTGCAGATCGGACGGCGCACCCTTCTGAAGCTGTACGTGAGTGATCCTCAGGGCCACATCCAGCGGCAGGCCACCATTCCCTTGACCGGGATCCCTTTAATTCATGATTGTGTGCTGGCCGGATCCTATTGGGTGTTTTGTATTCCGCCCGTGCGGCTCAATCTCTGGCCTGTGGCGGCGGGGTGGCAGAGTTATAGTGATTCTCTGCAATGGAAACCTCACCTGGGTACTGAGATCCTGATTGTGGATAGGCAGAGCCTAGAGGTGGTGGCGCGGCGAGAGACGGATCCCTGGTTTCAGTGGCATTTTGCCAATGGCTTTGTGGATCAACAGGGGGATATTTGCATCGATGTGGTCAAGTATGGCGACTTTGCCACCAATGATTATCTCGCCCAAGTGCCCAGTGGCATCACTAGCACCCATGCACCGGGTTATCTCAATCGTCTCCGGCTGGATGCTGCCACCGCCAAAGTACTAAGCGTGGATCCCTTGATTCCGCATCCCTGTGAGTTTCCTACCCTCGCTGCGGCGGAGGTGGGGCATCCCCATCAATCACTCTATGTGTTGACCCATCGTCCGGGGGCGGATGGGGTTCGTGACCTGTTTGGGGCAATTGGCTGTCTTGACCTCTCCGCAGGGGATCCCCGGCGTCAGTCTTTTGTGCTGCGAGATCTGGGGCCAAATCGCTATCCCAGTGAGCCGATCTTTGCGCCCGATCCCAGTCAACCAGGACAGGGCTGGCTGCTCACGATTGTGTTTGACGGAAACTGCAATAGCAGCGAGGTCTGGATCTTTGCAGCCCATCAGCTCCAAGAGGATCCCGTCTGTCGATTGGGCTTGCCCAGCGTCGTGCCCCACAGTTTTCACGGCACTTGGTGTCCTAGCCCAAACCATTGACCCCAGCCAGGTTAAGCCAGAGTTGCCTACAGCTGCCTATCGCTAGTCTTGATGCCCTCGGGATGAACCTGTGGGAAGGATCCCGAGGACAAGTCCAAGCACAAGTCCCAGCAAAGGTCGTCAGTCTTGTCCAACGCTGGGGTGTACTTGAATTGCCCCACTTAGCACATCCAGCTCAAAGACAAACCGCTGATAGCCCTCCGGCAAGGGATCAAAGGGGGCTGCCTGCCGAATAGCACTGACCACCGCCGCATCCACCAGGGCATCTTCTGACGGCTCTAAGATTTGGATCCCTTCAATGGTGCCAGAGCGGGCCAACGTCAACTGGAGACGGGTGGTATGGGACTGCCCAGCCCCCTGAATCTGCCAATGGTCAAGCACTTCTCGCTGGAGATGAGACAGATAGGATCCCCAGTTCACATCTGGCTGGGTAGCGGGCTGAGGTGGCTCGGCAATGGGTTCTAGACTGTCCTGATTCGAGGCCGCGACTCCAGCCGCAGTTGTTCCTCCCGAGCCTTGGCGGGTGGATCCCTGGCTAGAAGGAGAAGTATTGGGATCCCCCAGCGTTTGAGTTTCGCCACTATTTGGATTAGTCGAGATCCTTTCGGGCAGAGGGGGGGACGGAACTGCTGCCACCGAATTGGGTAGAGCTGGGGTGGGAGCTTCGGGCGGCAACGGCGAGGGTTGGGACAAGGGCTGATCTGCCTGATCTGACAACGCCTGCCATTCCTCCAAGCGAGCCCGATAGGTTTTTAGTTGCTCATGATTATTAGGGGCCACCAGCATCAACTGATCGACTGTCTCGATGGCTTCCGACCACCGTTCTGCGGTCATGGCCTGCTCTAACTGAGCAATCAAAGGGGCTGTGGCCTGAACGGGAACAGGCTGAACGGGAACAGGTTCAACCAGGGGAACTGCAATGGGATCTACCTCAACCGGATTGGGGATCTGTGGGGAAATCACATCCAGCGAATTAACAGGAGCTGAGCTAACTCTTATGGATCCCAGTGTCACGGCTTCTCGCATCTGGCGGCGCATCGTTGCCCCTCCTGCTGAAGCATGGGGATCCCGAAAACTAGGGCGCGCCAGCAATGTGATGGAGGCCCGTGGGGTATCATCTGGCATCGGGTCTGGGGCAATTGGCGGATCCACCTCTAGCCACTCCACCGGGATCAAAGCCACCCTCTCTGGTTCAGTCCGAAAGATCGAGTCCTGTAGGGCAAGGATGCCAGTCCCCAATAACAGGTGGATCCCGATGGAACAGGGCATCATCCAGCCCAGGTAACGCCGATGATGAAACCGCTGCCGATGGTTATAAGAACGGGTATCAAAAGGATAGAGAAGAGACTCCCCCAACCTGAGCTTTTTCCTGGGGATCTTCTTCGTCTGGGCCTTGTGGCGCTGAGGCTTGATCCGTTGGGACGGAGTGGAGAGTAGGGAATTCGAATCCCTGACCTCTGCGGTGCGATCGCAGCGCTCTACCAACTGAGCTAACTCCCCGAGGACTTACTAGGATATCAAACCTTGTCGCCCGCTATCTTACCCCCGGTTTGTGAAAAGATGTATCTGCTCTATGATCAGGGGAGATCGAGCTATAAAGCTTGGGTCACAGGTGATAAGGAAAGCATCCAGACTACTGCCAAGAGGCAAGAGGTCTGGAGATTGATCTGGAGATAGGGATGCAAATTATTAGCTTGCTTGTGTTCAGCCTGATGGCGGCAGTCGTGTCCATTACAGCGGCCCAGAATCCTGCTCCAGTCCAACTGTCGTTTTTGATGGCTCAGTCTGTGGAATTGCCCTTGGGGATCTTGATCGCCTTGGTGCTGGGACTGGGGATCCTGACCATCCCCCTGTTGGCGATAGTATTTGGGGGAAAACAGCACTTTTCTGAATCCGCTCAGCAGCTTCAGTCGCGATTGGGGGATTTGGAATAAAGCGAGCTTTATCTATTTATCGAAGAAAGTCATCGTTTTCCATCCCCGCCCCTTGCTGTGCTAACCCAGGAGTTTCAGGTGCCCAACCGTCAATTGTCCCAGCGCTCATCCCAGATGCTGACCAAAGGTTTTGAGGTGGAAATGTACACCGGCACCCCAGCCGGAGAGGTGGTGGGCTTTTCGGATCAGGTGGTGGCGGCCATGTCTGGCTTTGCCAAGGAGCCGGATCGGCGCAATGTGGAATACATCACGGATCCCTTCCACCGCTATGAGGATCTGCTCTGCGCCTTGGTGCGCCCTCGGATGCAATTGCGGCAATTCCTTCAGCCCTTAGGCCCCTACACCCTCTTGCCCGGTAGCACCTTGGCCCTGGGGGGATCCGATCAATTTCACCGCTCGGATCCCACTCATCCTTACCACGACTACATTGAGCGCACCTACGGCACCTCCGTGGTCACCGCCAGCATCCACATCAATCTGGGCTTGCCTGATGCTGATGCCATTTTCCGCGCCTGTCGTCTGTTGCGGGCGGAAGCTCCTCTTTACTTGGCCCTGAGTGCCTCCTCTCCCTTTTTGGATGGCAAGGTGACGGGATCCCATTCCAGCCGCTGGCAAGTCTTTCCCAAAACCCCAGCAGTGGTGCCCTATTTTCGGGATCAGGCTCACTATATCGATTGGACGGCAGAGCAGTTACAGCTGGGCACCATGCAGAATGTCCGCCATCTCTGGTGCTCGGTACGGCCCAACGGCAATGATCGCCCCTATGACCTGAACCGGGTGGAGGTGCGTATTTGTGACCTAGTGGCGGATCCAGTGGTCATTTTGGCGATTGCCGCCTTCATCGAAGCACGGTTGCATCAAATGTTAGCCGCTCCAGA
This sequence comes from Cyanophyceae cyanobacterium, assembly GCA_050330615.1. GTDB lineage: Bacteria > Cyanobacteriota > Cyanobacteriia > Thermostichales > Thermostichaceae > JAAUUM01. The sequence continues at coordinate 11,224 of JBHJNR010000408.1, read as the reverse complement.
CCACTGGGATCCCTTGCTGGGGGCCTTTACCCCCGATGAGTTGCTAGAGATTGAGACCCAGAACGAACAGGCTGCGGCTCGCTCCTCCCTGGAGGCCCAGTTGATCCACTGGCGAACAGGCGAGACCCTGACGGCCCAAGAGTGGATTGACCGCCAACTGGCTCCCGCCTGGGTGGAATCTCAGGCCAGAGGCTTTGGCTGCTTTTTGGCTCCGATTCAGACGGTACTGGCCCAAGGCAATGAGGCTCAACGGTGGCTGCGGCAAGTGGAAGCGGGATCCAGCCCCGCCGAGGTCTACCAACAGGCGATTGCCGATCTCAAGACCCTCGATTGCGACTTGCAAGCCGGACTCTGTCAACAAGCCTTGGCGATGTAGTCCAGCGACTCTCCCCTCGTGACCGTAGGGTTAGCCGCTGAAATTCAGATCTAACTCTCAGTCTAATCAACTCTCAGTTCTATCCCAATCTCTGGCCCCATCATGTCCATACGCCTGACTCATTACTCCCACGGCGGCGGCTGTGGTTGCAAAATCTCTCCCACCCAACTGCGGGAAATCCTGCAAAAGGTGCCGCTGCTCAGTCCGGATCCCAATCTGTTGGTCGGGGCTGATACCAGTGATGATGCAGCGGTCTATCGGATCAGTGAAACCCAGGCGTTGGTGCTGACCACTGACTTTTTTATGCCAATTGTGGACGATCCGGTGGATTTTGGCCGGATTGCTGCCACCAATGCCCTGTCGGATGTCTATGCCATGGGGGGATCCCCAATCTTGGCGCTGGCGGTGTTGGGTATGCCGATCAACACGCTGCCGATGGAGGCGATTCAGGGGATTATGCAGGGGGGATCCCAGGTCTGTCAGGAGGCCGGGATCCCGTTAGCAGGCGGGCACTCGATTGACTCGCCAGAGCCGATCTTTGGTTTAGTCGCAGCGGGTTTGATCGATCTGCCGCAGGTGCGCCGCAATGCCACAGCCCAGCCGGGAGATGTGTTGATCTTGACCAAACCCTTGGGGATTGGCATCATGACCACCGCCCTCAAAAAGGGATCCCTGAGCGAGGCGGGATACCAAGAGGTGCTTGGCATCATGACCCAGCTGAACCGAGTGGGATCTACCCTCAGTCAGAAAGCTAGCGTCCATGCCATGACCGATGTGACCGGGTTTGGCCTGTTGGGCCATTTGTTAGAGGTCTGTCGCGGCTCTGGGCTAGGGGCGACCCTCCAGTGGGAGCAGGTGCCGACAATGGCGGAGGCGGTGACGCTGGCTCAAGCGGGCATCTTTCCGGGGGCGGCTCAGCGTAACTGGGAGGGCTACACCGGGATCCAGGCGGATGATCTGATGGCGTGGGAGCAGCTTTTGCTGGCGGATCCCCAAACCAGTGGCGGGCTATTGCTGGCGGTGGATCCGGCGGGGGTGGAGGCGGTGATGGGGCTGTTGCGGTCGGCAGGACACCCTCAGGCTTCAATTATTGGTCACTGCGGGCCAACCGGGATCCCAACGATTTCGGTAGCAAAAGCCACGGAGCAATAAGGGTATTCTCTAGCAGACTGAGATAGTGCAAGGTCAGGGCTGTTGATGGCCTGTTGCAGCCATACAATCTGTTTAATCCCATCCACCCAAGACCTGTGACTGATACCACCATTCAGCAAGCCCTCATCCCCAGTGAGTCGGGTTACGAAACGGTTGATGTGCTACTCCAGGCGGGCCGCATCGCTGCCATTGCCCCTCAGTTGGCACCCCAGGGATCCCTGGTGGATGGCCGAGATAAGCTGCTGCTACCCGGCTTTGTCAATGCCCATACCCATTCTTCAGAGATGTGGCAACGGGGCATCATTCCCCCTTATCCGCTGGAGTTGTGGATTGCTCAATTGCACGAGTTTAGTCCACTGGATTCTGATCAGGTCTATCTGAGTGCAGTGGGCACAGCCGTGGAAACCCTACTGACCGGGGGAACCACCGTGGTGGATCACCTGGTGCTGATTCCCGGCCAAGAGATGGAGACCATTGAGGCAGCTCATCGCGCCTATCGAGAGGTGGGGATTCGCGCTTTTATTGGCCCCTTGATCCAAGATCTAGCTCAGGAAACAGGGATCCCGACTGGTGGCACAGCCTTGGAGACGGAGTCGTATTATCGGCCTACCCAAGCTACCCTCGATCTGTTGGATGAGGCCACTCGCCGCTTTCATCGACCGGAAGAGGGAATCGAGATTATGGTGGCACCGACTGGGCTCCAGCTCTGTTCGGATGCTTTATTTCGGGGCTGCATCGAGCTGAGCGACACCTATCAGCTCTGCCGACATGCCCACCTGCTGGAGACTCAGGCCCAAAAGAAACTCGCCTACGAGAAATATGGCATCAGTGCCGTCCAACATCTGTATAAGTTGGGCTGGTTGGGGGCCAAAACATCGCTGGCTCACTGCGTCTGGGTGGAGGACGATGACATCGCCTTATTGGCAGAAACTGCATCGACGGTGGTTCACAATCCCCTCAGCAATTTGCGTCTGGGCAGTGGCATCGCTCCGTTGCTGAAATATCGCGCTGCTGGGGTCAATGTCAGCTTTGGCTGCGATGGATCCGCCAGTAATGATTCTCAAGACCTGTTAGAGGCCATCAAGATTGGCTCCATTCTGCACACTGTCACAGACTTCGACTACCGTCGTTGGATCTCTCCCCGAGAAGCGGTGGTGATGGCCTCCCAAGGGGGGACACAGGGGTTGGGCATCCAGGATCAGGTGGGTAGCCTGGAGGTGGGTAAGCAGGCCGATTTGGTACTTTATGACCTGAAAAGCCTATCGCTGCTGCCTCGGACGGATCCCATTGGGCTGTTGATTTTGGGGCGTCCGGCTCAGGCGGTTAAGTATGTCTGGGTCAAAGGGCGGGCGCTGGTGGCAGAGGGGAAGGTCACTACGGTTGATGTGGATCACTTACGCAACCGCTTATTTGAAAGCAGTGACTGGGATCCCCATCGTCAATCTCAAAAGGTGATGGATGTGGAAGCCCGCTATCGGGATGTGATGGGATTGGATCCCGATTGATCTCGATAAAGAGATAGTTTTACTGTTAAGTCGTGGCGGGAATAGTCGTCAAAATCGTTACTCTACCATCCCTTTCAATGGGCATCACTGACCTACTCAAGGAGCTTTTTGGGTCTAGGGAAGGAATGTTATTGTTGATTAAGCTAGATAAAAACCCTTCACAGGTGATTGTCATTCAAAATGTTAACTATTTAGACGCTTCGGGATAATGTTTCAGTCGCTAATGGGTAAAGCCGTCACTTGGATAAATATCTGGCTTTCTGTAGTAGAAGTACATGTTATTCTGACAGCAAATTTAAGATTTGGTGGTGTATGGTACAATCTTTAGCGATGCACAATAACACGTCGTTGGAACCGACATCAACAACGACAATTGGTTAACCGCGAGCGTAGCGGATGCGGTTCAACTCTAACATCATGTGTCTCAAAACAAGGAGATATCAGTATGAAGTTGCTTCCAATTCTTGCTGCTGGCTTTGCGTATTTTGCGCTCGGAGGCCTTTGGTTCACACCGTTATTTGGTAGGCAGTGGGACAAAGCTGTTGGCTTTGAACGTCCGCCAAAATGGCGGCCTAGTGCCGTCTACTACATCGGCCCACTGCTGGGTTGCTTGGTCGCAGCCTTTACAACTTCTTATCTTGCGCAACTTGCACAAGCGCAGTTGCTCACGGACTATTTAAGAGTTGGGCTTCTGGTTGGCATGGGGTATGGCACAACCATTACCACGGTAAACGCCATCGCTCCGAACATGCGTCACCCCGGCCTGTATGCTGCCGTGGTCGGTTCGTACCACTCAATCGGTTTGGTACTTTGCGCCGCAGTCTTATTTTGGCTCTCGTAGCTGATACCAAATGCTTCTAAAAACGATTAGTTGATTTAATATATAAATTACTGTTTTTAATCAAAAATTTCATATCCGTTCGCGCATAATAAAAGATTCAACAAGTATTTGGTATGAGTTTCAATGCAAGCCACGCATAACATGGCGTTCGAGAGGGACGCGACACTTTTGGCGCGCCCCTCAACTATACATTAGCCGTCATGAACAGCCTCGTCGCTTGCGTTGCGATCGTGCTGCTTCGCAGGTGTCGCGCTTGACTCTGCGAGCACGCGGGCTTGATGACCTATGGGAGTTGGACCATGAAACGCACATACCACGGCAGCTGCCACTGCAAGGCGGTCACCTTCGAGGCCGACATTGACCTCGACTAGGGCACCGGCAAGTGCAACTGCACCTTCTGCTGGAAACAGCGCATGTGGAACGCCGAAGCAGCTGACTTTCGACTGCTTACTGGTGCTGCCGAACTCGCCGACTACGGAAAATCGGGTGACTGGGGCGAAGGCCATCACCGCTTTTGTCGGCGCTGCGGCATCGCCACGCATTCGCACGGTCGCATCGACGCAATGGGCGGTGACTTCTTGTCGGTACATCTCGCCGCGCTCGACGACCTGCCGGTGAACCAGCTCGTTGCCGCCCCAGTGGACTTTCAGGACGGGCTGCACGACGACTGGCAGCATGAACCGAAGGAGAGGCGGCACTTGTGAGGTCAGTCCAGTGTGGTGCGAGTGTCGAAGTGACGCGCAATACTATTCGCTCGAGTGGTGCAACGAAGGGTTATCTTGCTCCGTTTTTGAGTTGGGGCGGTACAGTTAAATTATCCGTTAGGTATTCGATGTCAAGTAAGCGGTAATTGTAGTTTATGAACTTCGATCAAGCTGCTTTTGGCCCATCGTAGATCTCAGGCTCGATCACGGCGCCAGCCCGCCACCCAACTGGCCACCACCACAGGAGCCGTCACCGCCCGCAAAATCTGGGATCCCAGCGAGATCATCTGCCAGCCATACTGTTCAGCCATCGTCACCTCCGCCTCCGTCCAGCCTCCCTCTGGCCCCACAGCGATAGCCAGTGAGCAAGGCTGGGGATCCTGGTGTGTCAGCAAGAGTTGAAGCAAATGAGGAGCCTCTGCCCGTGCCACAGCGATCCCTTTGAAATCAGCCTGGCTATGCTGCCACCAGAATTCTGCCGAACACAGATCCGCAACCTGTGGGATCCTGGTTCGTTCGCACTGTTCTGACGCTTCACGGGCAATCCGTCGCCAGCGCTCGATCTTATGGGATCCCGGCTCCAGTTGAGTGCGCTGACTCAGCAACGGCGAGATCTGCACCACCCCCAATTCTGTCAACTGTCGGATCAGATCATCCCAGCCATTCCCTTTGATCACCGCTAGACCGAGGTGAAGGCTGATCTCAGTGGCCACATGGGGTGCAATCAGTTCTTCTCCAATCTCTGCTTGATCTCCCTGCCAAGTAGCCCGCCACAGAGATCCAGAACCATCTAGAACTAAAAAGGGATCCCCCTTTTTGAAGCGACGCACCCGTTCTAGATAATGTCGCTGGTCAGGGGTCAGAATGATGGCTCCCGCCTGCCGCTGCTGAGGTTGAATCACCAGTCGGGGCAGATTGGGAATGGGGGAGGGTGATGAGGGTTGAGACAAAGCGTGCTCCGGGATGTGGCAAAATCTGAGAGCCTTTCCTTTTGTCAATTAAATCGCTCAGCCCGAGGTTTTTATGTCGATTGCCAGTCCTGCCACCGACTCAATTTGCCTAGATCCTGCTACTCAAGGGCTGCGGGGAACGATTCGGATCCCAGGGGACAAGTCGATTTCCCACCGGGCTTTGATGTTGGGGGCTTTGGCCAGTGGCACCACCACAATTCGGGGGCTGTTGATCGGTGAGGATCCCCAGAGTACCGCCGCCTGTTTTCGGGCAATGGGATCCCAGATTGACACCCTGAACCCGGAGCTAGTCACTGTCCAGGGCATTGGGCTGGGGCAGCTTCAGGAACCTCACGATATCTTGAATGCGGGCAATTCGGGCACCACACTGCGCTTAATGTTGGGGATCCTAGCCTCTCATCCCGGTCGGTACTTTGCCGTGACGGGGGATGGATCCCTGCGGTCGCGCCCGATGGGTCGGGTGGTGGAGCCTCTCCGACAAATGGGATCCCAGATCTGGGGTCGGCAGGGCGGCAAATTGGCACCCCTCTCGGTGCAGGGACAACAGTTGCAAGGGATCCGCTATCAATCGCCAGTGGCTTCAGCTCAGGTCAAATCCTGCATTCTCCTGGCGGGATTGATGGCTACAGGCGAAACTCAGGTGCAGGAACCTGCACTATCACGGGATCACTCAGAGCGGATGTTGCGCGCGTTTGGGGCTGACCTAGAGACCGATACCGCTTCCCGTACCGTGGTCATTCGCAGTGGTCGCGAGCTGGTAGGCCAGACGGTGCAGGTGCCCGGAGATATCAGCTCAGCCGCATTTTGGCTGGTGGCAGCCTCCATTGTGCCGGGATCCGATCTGAGACTGGTGGATGTGGGGCTTAATCCTACCCGCACCGGGATCCTGGAGGCGTTGCAGCAGATGGGGGCCGATATCACCCTACATAATGTGCGGGAAGTTACAGGGGAGCCAATGGGGGATATTCAGGTGCGGACGGCGGCATTGCAGGCTACAGACATTGGCGGGGATATCATACCTCGCCTGATTGATGAGATCCCCGTCTTAGCGGTCGCCGCTGCCTGCGCCCAAGGTACCACCCGCATCCGAGATGCTGCTGAGTTACGGGTGAAAGAAAGCGACCGCCTCGCCGCCATCGCCCGCGAATTGGGTCGGATGGGATCCGTCATGACCGAGCATCCGGATGGGCTGGAGATCCAAGGTGGGATCCCGTTGCAGGGGGCTGAGGTAGAGAGCTACGCCGATCACCGCATCGCTATGAGCCTAGCGGTAGCGGCCCTTATTGGCCAGGGATCCACTCAGATTGCTGGGGCCAATTGTGCCAGTATTTCCTATCCCGACTTTTTCTCTACCTTAGGATCTTTAACGGAGAAGAGGTGAAAAAAAGATACCTGCTGCCTCTAGGGATTGCTAAACTGAAAAGAGGATTTTGTCTTTGCTAAGTTTCTTAACGAAATCAACCTCAGACTAGATCACGGTAAGAATCAAGGGGGCACTATGGTGATGTGTGGAATGTTGCCTGCTGGCTCTCGTTACCTTCAATCGACAACTCTTTTCAATCGACGACTCTATCGACGGCAGTCTGGTCATTTTTGCATTTTCATTGGGATATTCCATGACCCTCACCACCTCCCCCGGTTCTATCGATATTCAGCTTCAGCCTTCAGCAAAGCGGCACAACCACTTCAGCCGAGAGGACTTCTTCCGGTTTGACCGTCGCCAGGGATCCCTGACGGATTGGAATGGCTCCCGCAATGTCTTGGTCAGCGAAGACTTTATCTTGGGCTTACAGCAGGGCCTAGAGGAAGAAGTCGGAGATGCCTCTGCCTCTTTGATGTACACCATTGGTCTGGAATGGGGTCGTCAGGATGCCAAAGCTTTTGCCGCTTGGTATGAGGCCGAGTATCGCCGCTCCATCAAGCAAAGCAATGTGATGTTTTTGCTGGAGAGCTGGTGGTGGCCGCTAGCATCGCAGGGCTGGGGCCGTTGGGATGTTGAACTAGAAGGCCGCAAGCAGGGCTTTATCTTTATCAATGTGTTTGATTCTGCGGTAGCGCGGACACTGGGAGATGTGGGTAAGCCCGTCTGTCATCTCTATGCGGGCCTATTCGCAGGATTCTTTACCACCTTAGTTAGCCGCTCCCTCGATTGCATTGAAATTCAGTGTTACTCCATGGGCGAAACCTATTGTAAGTTTTTGCTAGGCAGTAAAGACCGAATCGATGCCGCCTCTTTTTGGCTCAGTGAAGGGGCGACTGCTGCCGAGATCACCCAAAAGCTCCGCTCGGGAGCCGCTCGCTAGGGATCCCTGTTTGAATTGCGTCCCAATCTGCTCACTTATCGGGCTAAAACCATGCTCACCCTCAATCTTTTAGATCAGACCGTCAGCACCTTTTTTGGCCGAGTCAATTGGGACGCACGGCCTCAATTGCAGCAGGCAGGGGCAATGGCACCCATGCAGTTGGTCAGGGTGAGAGACTTTTTTCTCTCGATCCCTTGGTCTGGGGATCCTGACGATCTGGTAGCCCGCTCACTGGCGGCTTCTGTCGCCCATGACCCCATGCCCGAGATTGAGGATAGTTCGCTGACCCTATCAGATTTGTTCGAGTGTTTCTAACTCACCCACCTCGATATCAACAGAACCGGGGCCAATCTTTTACCCAATCTTTTACAAGGAGATCCTGAGATGGTAGCTGGGCTGCATAATGGCCTGAGTAATGACTTTAGTGCCGAGACAGCGAAGGATCCCATGCATCAGCCCATTGAGAGCATCCTCATTCAGGCAGAATCGCGTTTTCTTAAGCCTGACGAGCTGAACCAGCTTAAAGTTTATCTGCACAGCTGGCCCGAACGCCAAGGGGCTTACCAATCCCTTCGAGATCAGGAAGCTAGCCTGGTGCAGCAAACCCTGAATCAATTGGAACGGGATCGGCCCGATTTATCAGCTCCTCTATTAGAGATTTGCCAGAAAGATCTGTTGCTGATCCTGCGGCAGAGTGCGATGGCCATGCTGATGACAGATGAGGGGTTGTTACAAGAGCGGGCCATTGCCTGGATCGAAGACCAACTCCAGATGTATCCGCTCCAGACGGCTTATGAAGCTATGATTCGCATCCTCAATGCCCAGCTAAAACACCAGTTGGGATCTCAGGAGATGGAGCTGATTCGGCCTTACATGACTCAAGTGCAGGTGGCCTTGTTGGTATAACAAGCAGATCTCTATAGGGATCCGCAAGGAGCTGCTTCCTAACTCACGGTTCCAAATCACTTTTTATCAACGATTGATCGCCCTCTTGACCTGATTCAGCCGCTTATTCCCCCGCTCTAGGACAGTTCTCATGACCACAACAGCTTTTGATACCTCAACGCCTGTAGTGGGCAATTATTATTCCCCCAGCGTTTATGTTCAGGGCGATTTGGAATCGGGTCTGCTCACCAGTCGGCATGGTGATCGGCTGTTGGCCATACCTGAGTCGTTGTTGCAGGCGATCTATGCGGGCTTGGAGTACGAGACCGGACAAGCTTCCCGCCTTGTGTTGCGCCACTGTGGGCAAAAATGGGGCAAAGAGTTCTTCCGTCGCTTTGCCAGCGAGTTGGGTGATGCCTATCAACAGCCTATTGCTGAATTGGATATGGGCGTGTTTATGCAAAATCTCAAGCAGGCTTGGCGATCCCATGGCTGGGGCATCCTCACCCTCGATTGGACCCACCAAGATCGCGGCCTCTTGATTATTCGGGTCACCCACTCTCCATTTGCAGCGCTATTGCCCAAGCATCACACGCGCCCGATGGGATTTTTGGAAGCTGGGCTGTTTGGCACATGGTTTAGCCAACTGACAGGCCGTGACCTCGGCTGTGTCCAGACCTCTAGTGAGGCACTAGGATCCCCCAGTGATCAGTTTGTGGTGACGACAGTCGAACGCATCAAGAACGCAGAGACTTGGGTGGATGAGGGACAAACCCATGAAACAGTCTTGGAGAAGCTGCTGAATCTGGAAGGCTGAGGGCCTGAACAAGGGGGATTGCAGGGCAAACCCACACCCCCAGATGTTCGCAATAAGGCCCCTCAAAACTGGTCTTATTGCGAACAGTAGTGGCTTTTTCTCAGGTTACCGATCGTTGAAACCCTGATTCCTGCCATTGCCCGCCTGAGCTTGGTTGACAATCCGCTTGCTGATGTTGTGATTTAACCTGCTTTGGTAAGTAGGGATCCCGGCCTGATGATAGGTTGTTAATTTTTGCAACGAACCTCTCAGGACACAGGACGCTCTGCTCCTATGATCAGGGGTGCTCGAACACGTCGCAGGAGCGTCATTCCCCATGTTTGGACAGTATGAAGTTTTCATCCAATTGGCTCTTTTGGCCATGATCGTCTTGGCTGGCCCTGCAGTCATCTTTTTGCTTTACGCTCGCGGCGCAGATATGTAGGCTCCTGAAGCCGATAAGCTCCTGAAGATTGATTGGCCCTGAAGATTGACTGGCCCTGAAGATTGATGAGAAATCCAATTGATGAGAAATCCATCAGCTCATCAGCTGAGCGTGTCAAAATTGCGGCGATGATAGATGATTGAGAACTGGAGCTTGCGGCTCAACCCACTCATCTCTGGGATCCTGGTCTAGCCAGATCCTTTCATGAACTATGAAGCAAAAACACACGCTAACGGCCATCGTCCAAGATCAACCCGGCGTCTTATCTCGCATTGCGGGTATGTTTGCCCGTCGTGGCTACAACATCGATAGCTTGACGGTAGGGCCAACCGAACGCCCTGGCATCTCCCGGATCATCATGGTGACTGGCGATGATCAAGAGGTGGAGCAGATCACCAAGCAGCTCTACAAATTGATCGATGTGCTCAAAGTTAATGACATCACCGATGTGCCGTGTGTAGAACGCGAGTTGATGCTGATTAAGGTCAACGCTAGCCCTACCACTCGCTCCGACATCATGGATGTGGCCCAGATGTTTCGGGCTCGCATTGTGGATGTGGCCGAAGAATCTCTTACGCTGGAAGTCACCGGGGATCCGGGTAAGATGGTGGCGATCATCAAGATGCTCTCCAGCTTTGGGATTCGGGAAATGGCCCGAACCGGGGTGGTGGCATTGGTGCGGGAGTCTGGGGTCAACACTGAGTTTCTCAAGCTACAGGCGATCCCGACGGGTGTGTTTAGGGAGTAGTAGAACACGATGCAATGGGGATCCCCTCTGGGTCGGTGGATAATGGGATGGATGCTGGTGGCTCTGGTGGGGCTACTCACCAGCTGTGGTGCTGGAGTGCCTGACACGGTGGTGGAGCAGGCGCTCACCTACCAGCTCTCTGGGGTGGATAGCCCTCGTCATCAATTGGTGGGCCAAGACAAGCTGGGATCCCGGCTGATGGTTTTTGATGTGAATGTCAATACGGGCCGCCCCCTCAAACTGCCTCAGTCTGGGGGCAATGCTGTCTCGGCTAAAGCTGTCTCGGCCAAAGTGGTGGAGGGCACCTACACAGTGGGGATCCAGCCCTTAGGTGGTGGACGCTCCTATCGACGAACGGAGCAGCCCTTCAAGATCACGCTGCTGTCTGACCAAAAGGATTCCCCCACCTGGCAACTACTCACCCCTGTAGGGGGATCCCGGTCGACGGATGTCAGCAATCTGGCTCAAGCCCGGTGGGTGGACTTCATGCCGACCCCA